>JANNPR010000145.1:0-9385 GCA_031400345.1 Planctomycetota bacterium
CCAATTAGGCAACGAGGGGCTTCTGCGCGAGCGACCTGGGCATCTCGAGTACCACCGTGAATCCGCAGTAGCAACTCTCCTAAAGGTGCCGGTAAGAGCCCCAATGAGAATGCGCCGGTTGAACAACTTAAGACTGCAACCATGTCCACTCCGTCATACCAGCGATGCCGTGACCGCTTGAAAGAACGCGAAATTACCGAGTTAACCTAGCGTTACACTGGAGATGTACGTCACACCTTTCCGTCAGTCAAAACCCGGAAACTATTAGTGAAGAACTGGCCACGACAGCGGTTAACGGCAGATTCTGCCGCTTCTGAAGAAAACGGCTTCATCTGGCTGCCGATTTTTCCGATTAACGGTAAGCAACAATGAGAAGCGAGTACGCGGCCTGCAACGCCTGGTTGGATCGCAGCGAGATGATTGGCCAACGAAAAGACGATTACGAATAATCCTTCATCGGATCAGGGCGCGTACTATATTTCAGTTGCGGAATAAGTCAGCACTTAGAGTTGACTGTGCGGTTGTCGTTGCGGTGTCTGAGCATCTCTGCGGATGGCATCGCGTGGCTAGAAACTGGGTATTTCTTTCGAGGTAGTTCGTGCGAAGGCTGGGTCTGAAGGGGGGGCAAAGCTACCTTCAGTGCTGCCGGGTTCGAACCACAAGGGTGACATCAAAATGGCGAGGAAAGATGCGGTGATGGCACTGCGGCAGATCCTAATTAAACGGCGTGACGCGCTACGAACAGCGTTGGCTGGCGACCTAAGTCTACTTAAGGAATTACGTCCGCAAAGTTCCGGTGACGTACTCGATGCTGCTTTAGATTCGTCACATGATGAAATCAGCTCCCAACTAGCGGAAGTGGAAAGCCGCGAGCTTGCCAATATCGACCGGGCGCTGGAACAAATGCGGGAAGGTCGATATGGAATTTGTGAGACCTGCGAGACCAGCATTCCACTGGCCAGACTGCAGGCCTTGCCGTATGCAACGCTTTGCATCCAGTGCCAACGCGAAGCCGAGAAGTCTGGAGATATCCCGGGCGGAACGCCCAACTGGGGACGGCTGTTGGACGATGTTTCCGATAACGATGTAGCCTTTAGCGACATCGAAATCGACGTATCGTAACACCTCACGCAGGTTGTATTTCGGCGAGTTCTGACCGTTGGGGTCAGAGCTCGCATGCACCTGTCGATCATGGAGGCCCCCGTGGGAAGCCAGGTTCTTGACAGTGTGCGCAAAACATTGCGCTAGGTCACTAAAGTGATGCGTTGTGTTGCAGAATGTCTCGCGTCGCTTACGGCGGAGGGAATCGCATATGTCTGTGTTCCGACTCGGGAAAGTCGTCAGGTGTCGGCCTATCTGGATGCTTTTGATGACGGGTCTGATACCCAATGTCGTGTTAGCACAAACGAACGAGGACGACCTTACACGCGAGGCACGCCGCCAACTGGTCCGCGAAATTGCGAGCGAAGTCCGCGTCTTGGAGCAGCATGGTAGCCTGCTCAAAAAAGTGGTGCGGTTGGTCAAACCCGCCGTGGTCCACATCGAAGCCGAAAAAACGGAACAGCCTAATGCTCGAGAATTCGCTCGCAAACCAGTCGAAGAGGCCGGTTCCGGCGTGATCATCGAACATCGCGATCGGTTCTTTGTACTGACGAACCGCCATGTGGTGAAGAACGCTCTCCCGTCGCGAATCCAAATAAAGCTTTTCGACGGTAGAGTCTTGCATCCTCATAAAGTATGGTCGGACCAAGGTACGGACGTAGCGGTCATGTCCGTGGAGGATACCGACCTAACCACCGTGATCTTGGGTAACAGTGATGCGGTGGAAATTGGCGATTTCGTTCTGGCGGTTGGCAGCCCATTTGGCCTCAGCCATTCGGTAACGTACGGAATCATCAGTGCCACCGGGAGGCGCAACCTTCAGCTCGGTGAAGATGGCGTCAAGTATCAGAATTTTCTGCAGACGGACGCGGCCATTAATCCAGGAAACAGCGGCGGTCCTTTGCTAAATCTGCGGGGCGAGGTCGTGGGAATTAATACAGCGATTGCCAGTAGTTCCGGTGGAAGTGAAGGCATCGGTTTTACGATCCCGATCAATATGGCAATGGCAATCGCCAACCAGTTAATCGAAAAGGGGACGGTAGCTCGAGGCTACCTAGGCGTGGACTTGGACTCGAAGTTCGGTCGCGCCGAAGCGAGCAAACTCGGGCTCCCGCGACCACAAGGGGCACGTATTTCCGGAATCAAAACTGGGACGCCTGCCAAACAAAACGACTTCCAAGTCGGCGACGTCATTATGGAATTTGATCGGACCAAGATAGAGGACGACAGCCACCTGATGCACGTCGTAGGGTTAACCTCAGTCGGTAAAGAGGTTTCCGTTCTGCTCTACCGCCAATCTCGACCAGTCACGGTCAAAGTGATTCTGGGCGAACGACGTCAAGCGGAGCAGTAAACGGTCTTTTGCCTATGGGGTTAGATACCTATGGGGGTTAGATAACAGTGTGCCATCTGGCCGCCGCCGGAGTTGACTTGGGTGACAGGCGATGGCTCGTTCGGCGGCAAGCCAGTGCTAGAAACGGTCGAACAACGTAACCGGTCTGCGGCCGATAGCCGGTGTGGAACGCAATTCGAATCATTTAGTCCTACGTTGTTCAGCACTGGCCTGCCGCCGAAATAACTTTGGCTGAACATCATTGCCACTCCGGCGGCTGCCAGAAGTGGCACACTCGCGGCGCACATTTTGCCTATGGCGACTAATCCACTTATCGATAGCTAGTTGCGATTTCCCTCGGCGCATAAAAAACCCTTCGCAGGTTGGGGCAGGAAACCTACGAAGGGCGTTCCGCCGAGCTTTCGCTCGGCATTTTGCGTTTACCCACACTTGGGAAATATGACATAACGAGTTATCGACCGTTTAAGGTTTCCCCTTAACCGTGAAAATTACTTCCTTGTCAGCATGGGTTTAGGGAAGAATTGCCGAATCTACCGGATGTCAGCGGCAGCTCGACTTCAGCAATCTTGGGCAAATCCAGAAAACGTCTTGACCCGATCCGGGAAATCGTGACAATCCGCACGAACTTGTTGCCCGCAGTTCGGATCTAACACTGGTCTGAAGAGTCGTGACGTCCGTATCGAGTTATTCCAGCATGGAAGCTGGCGAGTCAACCCTGCACTAGTCGTTGCAGTAAGTGGACTCCTTGAATGGCATGGAGGCCCTTTGTATGAACTCGACCCAAGGCTGCGTTCTGGACATTAGCCTCCGCGAGGCTCTTCCAGACGCGAGGATTTTCGGCGCCGGAGATATCCGCACCAGTTCTTGCTGTAGCGACTCGCGGAAGTGTCGACCGGGTGACGTTTTTGTCGCCGTGTTAGGAGCGTTCCAGGATGGCCACGATTTCGTCGATGACGCGATCGAACGCGGCGCGACGGCGATTCTGGCTGAGCGATACCTACCCGTCAACGTTCCCGTCTGCGTCGTTCCGGATTCTCGAGTTGCGTTAGGGCGACTTTGCCAGGCGCTTGCCGGCTGTCCAGCAGAGCAACTCTGTGTGGTCGGTGTCGCTGGAACTGCGGGAAAAACTTGCTCTGCTGTGTTGGTCTCCGCGATCTTAAACGCAGCCAAAACCCCCGCCAGTGTGATGTCGTCTTTGGGAACGGGTGACGGAACCATCAGGCCCCGCCCAATGCTCAACTCCACTCCACCCTCTGAGTTAGCCCGTTGGCTGCACCGCATAGCCCTCGCTGGCCAGTCGCACGCAGTGGCGGAAATCTCCAGCCGATCCTTGGCAACACATCAACTGGCAGGTATTGCCTTGGATGTCGCGGTGCTTACGAATATCAAATCGGCTGATCTGGATTGGCACGGTAGCGTCGCGAATTATCGAGCCGCACAAGCTCGTGTGCTGGATTACCTAAAGCCTAACGGACTGGTAGTATCGAACGCGGATGATCGCGGGTGCCGGTCACTGTGCAAAGACTTGGACGCGCCCGTATTGACTTACGGAATTCACGAATCCGCCGATGTAACCGCCCGGCTTTTGGAACGGCATCTCAGCGAACAGTCATTTCTGCTGATGGCAGGTGATGATGCCATTACGGTCTGCACGAAGGTAATTGGTGACGAATATATCTACAGCTGTCTAGCGGCTGCGACCACGGCACTAGCGTTGGGTCTGGACCTGCCACAAATTGCTTGCGGTATCGAGAGCATTGACCGCATTCCTGGGCGGATGGAACGATTGGAATGTGGACAGCCATTCGGGGTGTTCGTGGATTGTTCAGCTACTCCGAATTCTTTGGCAACCACATTAAACACTCTTCGCCGGGCCACCTCGGGAAGGGTCATTTGTGTATTCGGCGCAGAAGGCGAAAAGAACCGAACGGACCGGCCATTGCTGGGCCGCGTGTTGGAACGCGGCGCACAGATTGGAGTCATCACGAGCCACAACCCTCGACACGAATCACCGCTGAGAATTGCACATGACATCTTGGACGGTTATTCACACGTCGCCAAAGGGCGAATTATCGTAAACCGCAAACAGGCGATTGAGTGGGCACTAGCACAAGCCAAACCAGGCGACACGGTTTTGATCGCTGGAAAGGGCTGTCAGAACGAGCAACTAATCGGCAACAAATCAATCGCCTGGGATGATCGCGAGATCGCTTGCCAATGGTTGTACGGGCGCGACGCCGAACCCGAGCCCCGTATTCTTCCATTTCCGACCGCTGTCAATCGTAAGCGAGCTTAACAGGCGATGAGCGAACTTTATACCACGGAGAGCCGTCCGCATTGCGGACCGCATTAACAAGTCTGCGAGAGTTTAGGGCAGAAGGGAGAAAGATTGTTGTCAGCCTAGATGATCCCTGGGCATCGACAGCCGTTGGGCGGGAAAAATTGGGCAAGGCAATTGTTCAGAACTGCGGCGTTGACCTTCTGATCGCGAAAGGTGCAAGTGGCCAACAAGTACTAAATGCCGCGCGGGCAGCCGGCATGCCGTCCAAGAGGTTGGTATGGGTACCTTCGTCGACAGAGAATCGGCCAATCGCGGGTAGTCCCGACGAAAAGCCGAACGGCGAGATTACTTTGCGTTCGGACAAGCTGGAACAATCGGAACTCGATCTACAGGAGATCATCCACCTAGTTAGTCAAGTTGTGCAGCCTGGCGATGCGGTGTTATTGCTGACAAATCGAGGCGCGGCCATTGATGAATTCTTCGGCCGCATACCTTCAACAACGCGATCCATGGCCGCCTAACGCACATTGTGGGAAGCTCCGCCGTCTGTGTCGGGAATGCGGGAATCCGATACTACCCTCCCTCCTGGGTTGGAGCGATTCGAATGCCGTGGACGGTTTCTGGGTCAACCGTCTCGGCATACGCTTCACGGCGGAGCTTTTTACTGAGCGCCGGAGTGGCTAAAACCACTCCGGCGCCAGGGAACACCCCTAGGCGAAGCCTGTCAACGCAGGCTTCGCCTTTCTTTTTTGCGGGCCAGAACTAACGGTTGATTGAACTTTCAACGTTATTCAGATAGCTTGATATCAGCGTATTTCTGGCAAAACTCGTATTCCGTGGGTGTGGAAGGAGCAACTTATATGGCTCGCAGGGCGACTCGTCGTGATTTTATCAAGACCACTTCCGTGATTGGGGCCGGGTATTTCGCCGGACACGGCTTTAATCTAAGGGAAAGTCGATCCGCGATCGAAACGATCCATTTCGCGTGTATCGGTGTCGGTGGAAAAGGAGAAAGTGATTCTGCAGACGCCGGCAACAATGGGAATATTGTCGCCATTTGTGATATTGACGAGGAACGATTGGATAAAGCGGCCTCAAAGTTTGAAGGCGCCAAAAAGTTCATTGACTATCGCAAAATGCTCGATGAAATGGGGAAGTCCATCGATGCTGTGACCGTTAGCACTCCCGACCACACGCACGCCCCCGCCTCAGTCATGGCCATGAAAATGGGGAAGCACTGTTTCACCCAGAAGCCGATGACCCACACGCTTTACGAAGCGCGTGCTATGGCCGACCTAGCCCGCGAAAAAAACCTTGCGACTCAAATGGGAAACCAAGGTACTGCTCATAATGATCTCCGCAAAGGTGCGGCGGTTATCAAGTCGGGTGCCCTCGGGAAACTAAAAGAAGTGCACGTCTGGACCAATCGTCCGGTTTGGCCGCAGGGTGAGGAACGCCCAAAAGAATCCGAGCCCATCCCGGCTCATGTTCATTGGGCTGAGTTTCTGGGACCGGCAAAGTCGCGTCCATACAACAGCATTTATCATCCTTTCAAATGGCGCGGATGGTGGGATTTTGGCACCGGAGCCCTGGGCGACATGGCCTGCCATACTCTGAATATGCCCTACATGGGGGCCGTGCTGCGGGACCCGACGAGCGTACAGGCTGAAACCAGCGGCCATAACAAGGATACCTATCCCCGCTGGTCGATCATTACCTTCGAGTTCCCCGCTCTCGGCGAACGCGCCGCAGTAAACTTCAAGTGGTACGACGGTGGAAAGCGCCCGACTTCCGAATTGTTCAAAACGGCTGAGGCAACTGCCCAGAAAGAGGTCTTGTCCAAAGTTAAGGATTCTGACAGAGCCGAGAAGACCAAAAAATTCGAAGAGAAAATGACAAGTGGTGCGTTTATCGTCGGCGAAAAAGCTTGGATGTTATCTCCCGGTGACTACGCAGGTGACGGTCTTTACTTTCCCGATGGAATGGATGCTCCCAAGGTGGAATGGGTACGATCGCCGGGTCACTTTGAGGAATGGGTGGCCGCAATCAAAGGCGGACCGGAAGCCACCTCGAATTTCCAATACTACGCTGGCGGTTTGACCGAGACTGTTTTACTGGGCAACTTGGCCGTTTGGGCCGCCGCGGAACCCGGACTCGGAAAGAAGATTGAATGGAATGCCAAGACATTGACCGCTACCAATGCACCTGAAGTGGCACACATTGTTAAAAAGGAGTATCTCAACGGATACTCGCTATAGGTTAAACCTCAAATAATGACAAAGCCGCGTGAACGTCCATTTCACGCGGCTTTTATTATTTGCTGCCCACTTAAGTTGCTTGCCCGCAAACTCGCCGCGAGTAGTTGAACTCAAACCGGATGTGTAGGCCATTGATTAGCTTGGTTTTCCAGCGGAACAGATCGTGTTGTGCCGGACCGTTCGTTGTTAAAAACTGGCGGTCACCTCCGGCGTGGTTTGAATGCCAAGAGGTCCACGAAAAGTACCGATCGCGGAAATTTGACCATGAGTCGAGGTGGAAAATTGATGCGTGTGATGAAACGATCCGACTTCATCAGGCGTACACTGCTGTCCGTTCAATAAACCACCGAATGCTATCGAAACCTGTGATAAATTATCGACACCCTGTACCGAACCCACGACTAGGAGGGTATTAAATTCGTCAATCTTGGCGGTAAGTGCGGTGATTTGAAATCCGTTGGCACCACTGCTCCAAACCCGTTCCTCCCGGACAGCACTTACAATTCCTAAACCAATCAGTGCCAAACCGATGGCAGAGATCCACAAACGAGAGGAAGGACGAATGGCCGATCGTGCGGACGTGGGCATGCTAGAACTCCTTTGGGAAATGAAACGGCGATACCTACAACAGATAACGCCTAGTCGAAAAGGGGCGGGGACATGTGAGTTTTAAAGCGCAATGAGTGTATCGGTTGCTTGACGAAAGGCGTGCAGCATCTCGCTACAACGTTCTATAGACTCTGCAACTATCAAAGAAGATTTTCGTTGACCTACCGGAAAAGAACCTCAACCAGTCGCAAACCAAGCAGGTGCGCGAGCCTATACAGATAGCCAGTCGACGCCTGGCACAGCGCGCACGTAGTGCGACTGCCCCAAGCACTGCACCAGACGTCGGCTGATATACATTGGCATTTAAAGAAGCTGTTCGATGTGGAAAAATGGGCTCGCTGGCGACCGTCGCCACCAGCGAGCCAGAAACGAGCAGCTATGGTATGAATCGAATTCGAAGCTCGAATCCGCGGCGCAATCCGAAATAATATGGGAACTTTCTGTCCGGCGCGTTACCTGCACATTGGGTAACGGCCACCCCAAACGTAGATTCACCGTTGTGCCGGGGAGGGTTAGTGGGAGTACCACCTACCGTGTGGGCTAGGGTATTTCCGTGGATTGTGACGCAGTTCGCGCACTGTTGCTGCCACGTCAAACAGGTCCGTCGGCAAATAGGCCCCTCGGCGGCGCTCCCGGAAGCATGAGACCAAACAACCAGGTAGTTACACTATGCATCTGCCCAATTTTGATGCCTTCCAGCAACTTGCCCAATCCGGCCGACTGGTCCCGGTCTACCGCCGACTGCTTAGCGATGGATTAACGCCCGTGTCGGCGTTGTACAAGCTCGATGTCGGAAAACCATTATGCCTGTTTGAAAGCGTCGTGGGTGGCGAGAAAGTGGGTAGATACAGTTTTCTCGGTGTAAACCCTTTTCTCGAACTTACTGCTCATAACCAAGCGGTGACGATTGCCACCGAAGACAGCCGGCAACAATTCCACAGCCAGGACCCCTTGCAGGAACTGCGCAATCGGATCCAACAATACCGCGCCATTCATTTGCCAGAACTCCCTCCTTTCACCGGCGGAGCGGTGGGCTATGCGGGATACGATGTAGTACGCTACGTCGAGCATCTTCCCAATCCGCCCGAAGATGATAGGCACCTGCCTGACTTATCCTTTTCGTTTTACGATCATGCATTTGCAATCACCGTGGGCTTACCACCTTCCATCACTGCCACGCAGGAATTGGTTGTACCCAGGTCAATTCCAACAACTTTTGCCATATTAGTCTCCGGTTCAGATACAGTTCCAGGTTTTGATTAACCATTTATTCGTGTGAGCTTGACTTTGTCTTCCTTGATCAGCAACCACAGCAAAAAATCCGCTAGGGCAGCCGTAGGGAAGTGAGTTCTTACCCAGCGCCAGTTGTCAGACGTGAGCCAAGGAGTACTAGTCTTACTCCCACCCTCCTGGTCACGCGGTACACAACTATATACTGCGTACCTTTGCCTAATTCAATGAAGTCGTATTTCCCGAACCTTGAGTGGGGCGGTTCACTGTTTCAGACGTTGCTTGACGAACTCTGAGAGCTGAAGACAAGAATCATTCACACGGGTTATGACTATCAGTGTAAAGAGTCCTGTCGTTTAGCAAGTGGGTGTGAACCGTAAGCTTTAAGGGGGGGTTACCGACAAAAGAGCAGGATGAGGAGAAGGATGAAGGCAGGGGGATGAAGGGGGAAGGATGGAGGCAGAAGAATGAAGGGGGTAAGATCAGAGAATCAAATTTTGGGCATTGCTGAATCTAGGTATGAATTTTGGTGTAGGTGCCGCGCACCGCGCG
>JANNPR010000153.1:0-2083 GCA_031400345.1 Planctomycetota bacterium
GCGAAGACGCGCACTGGATCACCGAACCAGTACCGAAACGTATCCAAGTGATGAATGGACATGATTCTCAAAGTGACCCAGCCTTGTCGCTCCTGCCACGGCATCCAATGCGGGATGGCTCGCATATCGATCGTGCCGAGAACCGGTTGTCCCAATTCTCCCCGTTTGAGCAGATCGTGGCAGGCCCGCACGGATTGGTCATATCGCATGTTCTGGTTAACGGCCAAGGTAATGCCTGCCTTGCGGCAAAGCGAGACGATCTCCTTGGCCTCTTGATAGTTCACGCCTAATGGCTTCTGCGCCAGAATTCCTCGGATGTGTTTTTTTTCTCTGATAACTCGGCGAATAACATCCATTTGGATATCGGGTGGCACCGCAATATCGACGACTTCGATTACTGGATCGGCCAACAGCGCATCATAAGAATCGTAAACTTTGCGGATGCCGTGGCGGTCGGCAACAGCCTGTGCGTGATCATGATCGCGAGAAGCAATGGCGACCGGATTAAAGCCGGCGTTCCGATACGCCACCAGGTGACAGTCAGCCATAATAAAGCCGGCTCCGAGACATCCGATCGGAATCGACTTGTCTTTTGGAAAAACCGGTAGGTACTCCGGCCCAGCGATCTTTTTCTTAATAGCCATCGTGGTTTGCGCCTTAGGGAGTTGGATTCTTCAGCTGTTAACAGCAAGCTTAGTAAGATACAGCGACACTATCCGGTTCGGTCCCCTCATCCCTCATCCTTCATCCTTGATCGTTCATCCTTTACAATGCTTTACTCGTGACGCTACCACCATCAATGCAGCGGAGACTTTTTCCATGCAATTCGTTACTCGCCGCCAGTTCCTCGGATGTTCGGCAACAGTTCTTGCCGCCAGTGCGTTGCCCTATTCGCGTTCGACTCACGCTGCCGAGGCGCCGCCGACCATGTCCTTCGGGCTGGTAACCTACATGTGGGGTGCGGATTGGGATTTGCCGACCCTCATTGCCAATTGCCAAAAATGCAACGTGTTGGGAGTTGAATTGCGAACGACTCACAAGCACAACGTCGAACCGGCACTCAATCCAAAGCAACGTGAGGAAGTCCGCAAACGATTTGCAGACAGTAACGTGACGCTGGTTGGAATTGGAAGCAACGAACGGTACGACTCGCCCGATCCGGAAGTGGTCAAGAAGGCGATCGAAGCGTCTAAAGACTTCATTCGTCTGAGCCATGACGTGGGTGGGACGGGCGTGAAAGTAAAGCCCGATAGCTTTCATAAGGACGTTCCGCGGGAGAAGACGATCCAGCAAATCGGCGAATCGCTTAATGAACTTGCCGAATATGGTAGCGGGTTCGGCCAACAGATTCGACTTGAAGTGCACGGCCAATGCCAAGAGCTCCCGACTATCAAAGCCATTATGGACATAGCGAAAGACGACAACGTAGCCGTTTGCTGGAACTCGAATCCTCAAGACTTACAAGGTGAAGGTTTAGAACATAATTTTCAGTTGGTGCGTAAACGATTCGGCGATACAGTTCACATCCACGAGCTGGAGGACAGTAAATACCCGTACCAAAAGCTGGTTCAGCTACTCGTGAAGAGCAAATATTCCGGCTGGCTTTTGATGGAAGCGGGTAGCCAGCCAGCGGATCGCGTGGCTGCCTTGGCAAAACAACGCCAACTTTTCGAGGAAATATTGACCCAAGCCACAAAATGACCTGCTCAAGAGTCTGGCTCGCCCCGCCCCGGTGTGGATTGTGCCCGATGCCGTCGGAGCGCGATGTGCCACAGTGACCCGGTAACGATGAATCTCTGGCAAGTTTAGCTACAGACGGTTGAGAATCGGAGCGACGAATTGGTGACCGACGAGTTAACGATTGCTCAGTGTGTCACCCTGGCATGTCTGCTAGAAGCAACCGCTCCTAAACCGGGTAACGTCCATCGCGGTGCCGACTTTGCCGACTTGTCATTTACTGACTTTGTTGTCTCCGCAGTTGGATTGAGCACGGCGATCGAGGTGGCTTCTGAAAGAGGAGTTGGCCACTCCGTTCTGGGAGCGGTGCAAGCGATGCACAATCTTACGCAACGCAACACCAGCC
>JANNPR010000155.1:0-2176 GCA_031400345.1 Planctomycetota bacterium
GACGAAGCCGCTGCAGCAATTGCTGGTATGGTCCGCTTTCATCAAGCCCCAAGCGACACATCGGATAAGCCGCTAATTGCCGCCACTATGTTTGGAGTCACCACTCCGTGTGTGCAACGCGCTCGGGAGATACTCGAAGCATCTGGATACGAGGTGTTAGTGTTTCACGCCACTGGACACGGCGGCATTGCTATGGAATCGTTGATCTCGGATGGGGTCATCGCGGGGGTTCTCGATATCACGACGACTGAATTAGCCGACGAGTTGGTGGGCGGAGATTTGTCCGCCGGCCCAGACCGTCTTAATGCCGCGGCCCGTTTCGGTGTGCCGCAAGTCGTTTCTGTGGGAGCTTTGGATATGGTCAACTTTGGACCACCGAACTCCGTCCCGGAGAAGTTTCGGGCGCGCAAGTTTCATCAACACAACGCCAGTATCACCTTGATGCGGACCACTCCCGACGAGAACGCCATCTTAGGTGCGGAGATCGCGCGCAAGGTCGCCGCTTCCAAGGCCGTTGCTGCCATCCTGCTCCCGCTACGCGGCGTATCCGCGATTGACGCAACCGGAAAGTCGTTTGACGATCCCCAAGCTCGCCAGGCGTTATTCGAGAGCATTCGCAAACATCATGGGGAAGTCGAACTCATTGAGTTGGACTTCCACATCAACGATGCGGAGTTTGCCGAGGCCGCCGCTCGAAAGCTATTACACATGATATCGCCAGCTAATCCCAAACGGAGCTCTAATGTCCCAAGTAGTGATACGTGTTCGTGATCACGGACCACTGGTCGTGGAAGGAGGGGTCACCATAATCGGCGCAGATGGGAAAGCCTTCTCAGTTCCGTCAGATAAACCCGATGTTGCATTGTGCCGCTGCGGCGCGTCGAGAAAAAAACCCTATTGTGACGGCGCCCACAAAGGGTGCGGCTTCCTGTCGGCTCCACGAGCAAGCGATATGCCTTGATAACAAGTTGTCCCCATCCGCCGGAAGCTCGGCGTTGGTTATTCTGCCTGAGAATTTCGGATCGCCGTCGCCAATTGGTGCGAGCCCCTATTCGCAACAAACGTGAATGGTACGCTTGGAATGTCGTCGCTCTCCTATCACGAGCACCAAATACCCAGCAAACGAAATCGGGGAAACGCATGGAATTCGCGGCTGACTCCGCAATCGAAGGCGCGCAAGAAATCGATCTTTCGCGTATCACCGAGACATCCCAGCCATACGTCGGCCGATGGAATCGTCTTATCAGCACCACGAACTGGGAGAAGGGCCGAATCGTAGTTCAATGGCGAGAGGCTCTGATTGGGTCTGAGGCTACGGTCTACGAATATAGCGATGATGCCTGGAGCCGTTTAGTTGGCGGCGTCACACCTCAACATGTTGGTAGGCTTCGCCGAGTTTCGCACAGATTCGGTCCCGTGCACCAAGGATACAGCGATTTATTTTGGAGTCATTTCCAAGCGGCGATCGATTGGGACGATGCCGAATTGTGGCTCGAAGGAGCCGTACAAAACAATTGGTCCGTTTCGATTATGCGCCTACGGCGGTGGGAAACGTTAGGGGCGGTAGAAAATGAACGCCCGAACGACCGAGAAGTCGTCATGTCGGAGCCCGCTGAGGAATTAGCTGTCGCAATTAGTGATAGGGACAGCGATGGTGTAACAAGTTACCGCGAAATTGAAACAGTCCCCTTTGTTGACGAGGAACCGACTTCAATCGAGGGTGCAAGCAGTGCCGATTCAGCGGATTTTCCTGATTCGCCTGCGAGGGCGACGTCGTCCATTTCTCGCCCTTTTGAAGGCTTGGCGGAATTACCAGATGATCTGGCTGAGGCTTTTGAATCGTTCAAGTTAGCCTTATTGAGACACAAGACGGATGGCTGGCAGTCCATTTCGTGCGATGAAGTTTTGGCTTTCCTAGATGCGCTCAAGGAAATGGCAAGTGCTCCCTCCGAGAACATTATCTGAGGGTGTAACCGATCACGGATTCGGACGCATTTCGTAAATAGTCAAAAAAACGGATCGGGAACACTCATCTCCGCTAATAGACACTGCCTAGCTCCCATTTGGGCCATCCGAGTTGATTTGTGGGAGTCCGTGTTCCTGTTCCTTCGTATTTGGTTGCTACCGTTTGGACTTCGCATCCCGTTTGGGCTCGCGAGCCGTCTTGGGTTCGGGC
>JANNPR010000165.1:0-2755 GCA_031400345.1 Planctomycetota bacterium
GTGACCTGAGGTTGCATCGGGCGGATGGCTACTGGGACTTTAACCGGCATTTTTGGTTGGAGACGTTCCACAACAACGCGAAGGGTAAGCGAGCAAGTTAGGCTGACGAATCGTGGCAGCGGAGTGTGCCACTTCTGGCAGCCGCCGGAGTTGACAGCGATAGCCAGCCAAGCTCGTTCGGCGGCAAGCCAGTGTGTGAACCAGAAGAAAAGTCAGCCGAAAATGAAAAGGTAAGGCAGCCATTTCCGGCTCCTTAGTAATTAGGTCAAATTGAACCCGCCGCAGCACTGGCTTTTCGCCGAAAGGTCCGGTTTCGAAAATTCACCCGTTTGCCGGGGGCTGCCAGATGGGACACGAGAGGTACCTGATTACCCTGCCTGCGCTTCCGGTTAGTGTGACGGAGATCAAGACGCTAGAATTCGCCCGACGAATCATACAGAGCTCATTCACTAAAAGCACCTTGAGTCCAACATGAACAAACCCATCGCGGGAATCTTGCCGATTGCCCATACGCCTTTTTCCCAAAACGATGTCATCGACTACGACAGCCTCAAGCGACAGATCGATTGGGCGTTTGAACAAGGGGCGCATGGATTTTGTTTGGCGATGGTTTCCGAGCTATTGCGTTTGACCACGGACGAGCGAATCGCGCTGACCCATAAATTCGTGGAGCTGAACGCCTCGAGAGGCATCGTGGTCATCAGTGTCGGCGCCGAGAGCACTCCCCAAGCCCTAATGTACGCCCGCGCGGCAGCCAAGGCAGGAGCCGATGCGATCATGGCCATTCCTCCGATATCGGCGGCGCTCCCCATCGGCGAAGTGGTCCGTTATTATCGGGCGCTTGCTGACGAAATTCCCTTGCCTTTGATCGTACAAGATGCGTCCGGATACGTCGGACGCCCCATACCGATCGAAGTCTGTGTGCAACTAATCGATCGTTATGGAGCGGATAAAATCCTCTTCAAACCGGAAGGAGCGCCGATTGGACCAAATCTGTCAGCCTTGCGCGACCAAAGTGCTGGAAGAGCTAGGATTCTCGAGGGGTCCGGCGGCATTTTACTAGTCGATAGTTTTCGACGCGGAATCGTTGGTACCATGCCAGGCATGGATCTGCTGGATGGAATTGTCGCCCTCTGGAATGCATTGGAAAAAGGTGACGACGACACGGCGTACCAAATCTATTTTCCGATTTGCGCCATCGTAGCACTGCAGATGCAAGCGGGTCTCGACGGATTCCTCGCGATTGAGAAATACATTCTGGTCAAACGAGGCCTGTTTGCCACTACCATTCGACGTAGACCCAATTCATGGGATCTCGACGGCGAAACAGCCGCCGAAGTCGATCGACTGTTGGCAAGGTTGCGCAATGTGCTGGATTCACTAGTCTAGAACATTGTTGCTTTGACGTACGTGATCTTCCGCCACGATTGTCGATTCAGTTCCAGATCCGACTCGGCATCCGAGAATGGCATTTCCCGAACCGGCGCCCTTCCAGCGCACTGCGGCCCGCATCAGCTTAGCGGAACGGCGATCCACGATGGTGCTGCCGCTGACGATCGTATCGTGACACTCGTCCAAGAATAATCCATGGGGCGTGCCATCAAAAATCTGAGTTCCGCTGATGGTTATGAATCTGCAGCGGACAAGTTCTACCAAACCGTCGCGAGTGATCGGCGGTGCGTCTGCAACGGTGTGTTTACCCGCTTGAGCGTCCTCGATGACCACTCCAACGATGCTGCAGGCAGTGCAGTCCTCCAGGCGAATACCTGTCGCCAATTCTCGCTCATGGTAATCGGGATTGTGTCCGAAACAGTTCGCACCAATCACAATGTTATGGCATTGCTCCGCCAACAGGTTGCGATGAAACGCGCTATACAAATAATTCCCCACGATCGTCACGCCGCGAGCAGACGTGAGATGGATGTTGGTTCGCTGACTCCCGATCAAATTTCCGGTAATCGTCCACATGCCCACCAGGTGGTTTCCTCGTTCCGGATCGCCGATCAAGCGGATGTTGGAGCCCGCCGCGCTGTAGGTTGCCTGAAGTGTGTTTCCCGAAATGGTCCCTTCACGCACGCTGCCCTTTTTTCCAACGTCAATATAGATGTCAGCAGTAGGGTTCGCGTCCGCGTCGGGTACTTGGAAGATGCGATTGTTGTTGTATTCGATATCGTTGCCGGTGATCTGTAAGTTGCGGACTTCACTGTTCTCCAGGCGCACACCACCTCGCCGGCAATAGCTGATATGCGAACCGGTAATAATAGATTGGTGAAGATTGACTTGATCTAGAAAAACACCGACCCCGGTGTTATGAAAAATGTGGCAATGGCTGATCAGCAAATTTCTAACGCGATTGGTAACATAGACTCCGTGACGAACCCGGCGGATTAGCACGCGAGTGAGCGTCGGTTGCATCACCCCGTTAATATGTATCCCATCGGCTTCGGGGTGACGTCCTTCGATTTCGATTCCGTCCACCGTGGGCATGCGTTCGTGGCGCCATTCTTCAGGTCGGAAGCCCTTGGGATCCGCCGAAGACGCATGAGTTCCAACCAACGAGATGGCGGGGCCTGGACCATTCATCAGCAGTTTGGCTGTCCCACCACTGCCATGAATTCCGGTGCGAGAATTGCGATCGAGCTGCACCACCAGCGGCCGCGAAAACAGGTATTCGCCACGCGGAAACTCCAGCCAGCCATCGCCATCCTGCAACGCATGTTGGACGGCATCCGTGTCGTCAGTCTTGCCGTCGCCT
>JANNPR010000023.1:0-10863 GCA_031400345.1 Planctomycetota bacterium
CGCGGATCTCGCCGCCAGGGTTGATTCCGAAACGCCAATAGATGGTGGCGGCGAGGTCGGCGGGTGTCACTGGATCCATGGCTGGGTAGGCGCCCAATTTGTCACTGGCACCGTGGACAAATCCGCCCTTTGAACCACCCCCGGCAAGGACCAGGCTGTAGCAATCGGGCCAGTGATCTCTTCCAGCATCTTGATTGATGCGCGGCGTCCGCCCGAACTCGCCGGTCGCGACAACCAACGTCGAGTCCAACAAGCCCCGTTCGTCAAGGTCGTCGATAAGTGCGGAAAACGCCCTGTCGGCAGGGGGCAATAAATGATTCTTGTGCTGTCCGAAATTGTCTTTATGAGCGTCCCAGTTTTGACCTTGCTGACGAAAGTCATAGACGTTGACATAGGGCACACCCGCTTCGACCAACCGTCTTGCGAGCAACAAGTTTTGACCTCGCAGATTGCGGCCGTAGCCATGTTCGCTGCCGTTCGTAGGTCCTGGGGCGCCAATCCCTTCCATGCCGTACCGTGCTCGGGTACTTTGGTCTTCTCGTTCGATTTCTAGAGCTCGTCGGAGCGAGTCAGACGAGAGTAGCTCGAAAGCTCGCTGGTACAACGCGCGCAACTCATGGGCTCGGTCTGGTGAACTTTCCGAACCGGATGATTCGTCCTCAATTCGTTGCAGTAACTGTCGACGCTGGGCCATGCGATCCATCGTAAGTTCCGCGGGACGCGCCAGATATTCGGCTTGATACGCTACCTTGTCGGGATTTCCCGTGATCCGAAATGGGTCGAACGCAGTTCCCAAAAAGCCCCCGCCTTGGCAAGGTACATCGACAACATTGTGAAACATCCAGGGCAAGCCGGCATGCGTGACGTCAATCTTTCGACCTCGAAGGGCATAGCTGAGCACCGCTCCGTGACAGGGAAAGAACTGCGGAATCTGGGCAAACTCTTCGCGATCACCGTTCGGACCTTGGCGCCCGGTGAACGTCTCGATCGACGCGGAATCGTGTAGGCGGTTGGTATGATGCATGCTGCGAATCACCGACAGCTTGTGCATGATACGCGAGGTAAACGGCAGATGTTCGGACACTTGTAGTCCCGGCACACTAGTCGCAATCGGCTTAAACTCGCCTCGTACTTCGGCCGGTGCGTTCGGCTTCAAATCAAAAGTATCCAGGTGGCTCGGTCCACCGTAGTAAAAAATGAAGATGCAGGACTTGATCTTGGATTCCAAGTCGTTCAGTTTTACTTCGTTCGCAACAGCCTGCTTCGCCGAAAATGGCAAACAAAACGACAGCCCCAATCCTGCAGAACAGGTAAGGAATTCGCGGCGACTGTGGAGGCGTAAACCCAAACCCGCAATTCGCTGACTCGGAAATTTATCTCTCGACGTAGCCATCGCACGATCTCGATTTCCGTAGGGGGGGGGTGAGGAAGAGAGTCCTGGTGGGACGATTAGTATACTTAACGATGGTCGCTTCGCGCAACGCTGAATTCCGTTTAACCCGCATTCCCTGTTTAAGACTTTCATGGCCTGCGCTGCCGAACGTAGCCGCTCCGAAGCCAAGCATTCCCGTCGTTGAATAAAAGCTGGGTAAACCGAATCATCATGCAAACCACCCGCGATGAGCTGGTCCATGGCTACTTTGTCGTCCAAGAGGCAACCGATCGGACCCCAGAAGTACGGCTGCACTACGTCGAACAAGGTGCGGGCGAGAACCGACCACTTGTGATCCTTCTGCATGGCTTTCCAGAGTTAGTATTTTGCCAAACACATTACAATTATGGCGTTTTAAACCGGGCGGCCTCGAAAGCCGGCGGCATCTTGGAACTGGCGGCTTTTCCACGGTATACATTATGAATTCATGCGGTAAAATTGCCGTCTGAACCAAGTCGCTTACCCTGAATTCACCACAGACTCGTGCGCGATCCAAGTTAACTTGTTTCCAATCACTCAATCGAAGGCAACTCCCGTGAAAAAAATCGTATTGGTATTCGCAGCTATCTGGTGCTTGATGTTATCTATATCGCTGGCGGAGGACTTGGAGGCCATCGAAACGGATCTGGCAAGAAGTATCGCGAAGGGATTGATCGAGCAAACGGACAAAATTCAGAAGCCGCAAATCAAAATCGATGCCGACGTGCAAAGAGCCAATGGAATACACGTTCCAGGTAAAGTGGGCATTATTATCGTCCCGCAAAAAGATCTTAAGGAAGGGGAGGAACTGGCCGAAAAATTCAAATCCGAAAAGGGCGCATCGCTGGGCTACCTTTTTATGTACCACATCGTTCCCGTCATCAACGGAAAAGCGATCGACGCCAACCAATTGCGCTCGGTGACGATCGCCGATGGTGATGGCAAGGAACACAAGGTACACGTTTTGCTATTAGCAGTTAAACAAATGGCGGATGACGATTATCGTCTGCAAGCCTATGGCGTCGGCGACCAGGTGCTCTTGGACGCAAAGTTCTCCGAGGCTTCCGGTTCAGCCACGGAACCCGTAACTGTCGCGATCCATGATCGCAACGAGTCAACTCGGCAAGGCAAGCTGGCGGTGACCGTCTTCGGAAAGTACCAGGCAGGTTTCCAGTGCGCTCACGACGCGGAATGATGAACCAATGCCACTGGCAGCCGTCGAAGATGATTTGGATAGCCGTTGCACGTTCATTCGGCGGCAAGCCAGTGTGCTATCCCATGAGTGCACCAGGGCGGTAACATGCTTCCAACAACACTGGCTTGCCGCCGAAATAGCCCATTCGTTTATCCGTGGCAACTCCGGCGGCTGCCAGTGGCACACTTTGGTGGCAACACTTTTGGTGGCACGCTTTTGATCGCGCACACTTGGTGGCCCTTCACCGAGTCGAACCTGTCAGTTCGTTTACCAGTGCAGTGGCCTCGTAAATTCCGCGCAGGGCTTCTCGAATTGCCGAGGAGTGGACACTGACAGCCCTAGCCTGCTCATCCGAATAGGCGAAATCCAGTACCAAAGATTGAAGGTTGCCGTCGAAGATGATCCCCATAAACTCGCCTTTCTTATTCACGACAGGACTCCCCGAGTTGCCCCCGATGATGTCGGCGGTGCATACAAAATTAAACGGCGTCGACGGGTCGATCTTGTCGCGCTGCTTCAGCCAACTCTCGGGCAAAGCGAATGGGTCCTTGCTGCCGTGCGCTTCGGCATGTTCGTAGGTGCCACCCATTGTGGTCCACGGCGGTATCGTGCGGCCGCCCTCCCGAAACCCTTTGACCGTGCCGAAGGCGAGTCGCAGCGTAAAGGTCGCGTCCGGATAGGTTGTACTCCCCAGCGCTGCGAAACGGGCAGAATTGACTTTCGCATAGGCCTGCCGCTGCGGCTCGTCCACCTGTTGCTCGAACGTCATCCGAAGCTCGCGAGCGCGTCCATCCACCATCCGTGCGAGCAAAATCATCTGGTCTTTCGAGCTGGCGATAGCGTCCGCGCCGCCCCCCGCAATCTTTTTGCGAACGCTTGCATCCGCCAGTTTTGTTCCATCGACCAGTTCCGACGCTCGATTCGCTGGGGACTTGCCTCCCAAAATTTCAGTGGCGAATGAGTGATTTGCCCCGAGTTTTTCCAACATCATCCCTAGCGAATCCGTAAGCTTCACGGTCTCCAAGTCACTATACAGAGGAGCTTCGGAAAAAAGTTGCTGTTCCAATGACGCACGACCGGCTTCGCCAAACTCGCGGAGTCGTTGCGGATTCGGCTTGGCATCTTCTTCTGCCATCCGGACAAGAGTACGGGCGAAATAGAATAGATCGGTATTAAATGCTGCGGTCTGCTCGAACAAATTGTACTCTGTGCGGATCTGGCGAACGGTCTGCAGCGTTTTGACGACGTCGTCCCAGGCGCTGCCATATTGTTCCTTGAGTTTCGCGTCTTTTTCGACAGCCTCGCGGATTGTCCGTTCGTCCGCGCGCTTGCGATTCATCACGGCCGGATCTTGTAGACCTGCCAGTCCGCCCAGCCGCGCCTTGCGGCTATTTTGGACTCCAAAGTACTCGTCCTGCGCTCGGCGCGCATTTTCCAGGCTCCTATCCGAATACATTTTCAGCAGGATTTCGCGACGACGCAGCAGATCGAGCTGCTCTGGCATCACCAAGTCGCGCTGATATTCCAAGTGGGCGACCGTGTTCAAACGGTTGGTACGCCCCGGATGCCCGGATACAAAAACCAATTCGCCGTCCTTCGCTCCAGCCGAACTCCACGCCAGAAAATGCTCAACCTGGGCCGGCTTGTCGTCCTCGTAGACTCGAAAGAAACAGATGTCCAGATCGTAGCGAGGATATTCAAAATTGTCGGGATCACCGCCAAAAAAGGCGATGTCCTTTTCCGGAGCAAACACCAGGCGGACGTCGGTGTATTTCTTAAACTGATAGAGATGGTATTGGCCACCTTGAAACAAGGTCACTACATCACTGCGCAATCCGGTTTTCTGCGATTGCTCTTTCTCGATCGTATTGATGACGGCGCGACGAGCCAGTTGCGATTCGGCGGATGACGTTCCGGGCTTCACCGCCGCGTTGACTTGCTCCGTCACATTTTGGATGTTGATCAATACGTTAAGTTCCAGGTCAACGCATTTGAATTCCTCGGCTTTCGACTTGGCGTAGAAACCCGTCTTGATTAGATCGCGGTCGGCAGTGCTTAGCTTTTGCAGCGCATCGGCCCCCACATGATGATTGGTCATCACAAGCCCGTTCACCGACACAAACGAGCCAGATCCACCGCTATTAAACCGCACGCTTGATAGCCGTAAGTGATCTAGCCAGGCGTCAGTCGGCTCGAAACCGTGCTTCTCTTTTAGCAACTGCTTGGGGAATTGGTTGTAGAGCCACATTCCCTCATCGCCATGAATCAGTCCAGCCAGCATCAGATTCAACATGAGTGTTCCAAATACCGCGATCGAACGAATGGTTTTCATTAGGTACTCCGTATGTTATGCGTACGTTTCCGTTTTTCGTGAATAGCGAGACCATCGCCCCCAGATGCCAACGACGAAAAGTAACAAATACATGATTCCGAACACGCCCACGGTGCTCCATGGACTTGCCGACATCCCAATCCCAAATACTTCGTCGACCTTGGGAGCGAAATTGAGCGTTAATACCCAGTCCTCGCGGAAATTGAGGAACGCACCCAACACGCCAACCAGCGATCCGCCGGCGATGTACCCGGAGCAGAGCAGTACGCCCGGACTCGAATCCGAATCCGCACTCTCGGGCGGATTTAGTTTATCAACCAGCCACCTCATGGCTCCACCCAAGAAGATTGGAAATGAAACCTGGATGGGGAGGTAGATGCCAACCGCGAACGGCAGCGAAGGTACGCCACAAAGCTCCAGCGAAATCGCGATCAGTGCTCCTATCAAAACGAGAGACCAAGGCAATTTCTGATTTAATATCCCGTCGATGATCAATGCCATCAGTTTGGTTTTGGGTGCGTCGTAGCGTGGTAAAGGGGTGGCAATCACCTTTTCCCCTCGGTCCTGTTGCAACTTCTTTACGGCTTGCTTGTCATCGTACGGCAACAGACCGTTGATTGCCGGATCCTCTCGATAACGAATCACTCCTTGATCATCCACCAGGTACTTTCCTTGGGGCACCTCCGCGATTTCACCCTGAGCCACATGCAGGACCCGATAGGTGACAGAATCTTCTTCCGTGTAAGGGCGGCCCACTCGTTGAGTGCTGGTCAATTTCGATAATTCGTCAGGAGGAACCACAAACTTGGGAACGTAATCCGGGTTCTTGGTGTAATGAGTGCCTGCATCGTTGACCAGCTTGACCGTGGCGCCAATCACGAGAGCGCTAGTAAGCGCTCCAATTAAGATCCCTATCTGCTGTTTCTTCGGCGTGGCACCTACCAGAAAACCCGTCTTGAGATCCTGAGCGGTGGTGCCACCGTTCGAAGCTGAAATGCAAACAACAGCAGCGATGGTGAGGGCTGTGAGCGTATCCAGTTTCGATGTCTTGCCCAGCGCCAAGAAGATCAAACAAGTCAGCAACAGCGTGGCCACCGTCATTCCAGAAATTGGGTTGGAGGACGAGCCTATTTCACCGGTAAGTCGGGACGAGACCGTCACGAAAAGAAAACCGAAAAAGACGACTAAGAACGCGCCCAGCAAGCCTTGTAACGACAGCCCGAGCCCCAGATTAGGCGACAGAGCCAGCAGAAGGACCAATAGCGCACAGCCCAGGAGGACTACTCCCATGGACAAATCGCGCTCGGTGCGAGGCACCGATGCTTCCTTTTCCTGCGAGTCCCTTCTCAACGAACCCTTCAAATCCTTAATTCCGGCGATGACCGAAGACATGATTACCGGGAGCGAGCGCCCCATGCTGATGATGCCACCCGTCGCGACCGCTCCAGCCCCGATATACAGAATGTAGAAGTTGCGGAGTGCCCCGCCGTCCATATCCCGAACTAAAGCCGTTTCGGAAGGATATATAGGCTCGGCAACCGTGTCAGCGAACATCGCGATCAAGGGTGCGATCACGAGATAAGCCATGACACCGCCGGCCACGGTGATCGAGGCTATCCTGGGCCCAATCACATATCCGACACCAAGTAGTTCCGGAGTAAACTCGCCTCCCAAAACGCCCTTGTTGAGCCCCACAACTGGCTGGCTACCGCCTCCGCTGAATAGGTTCAAGTTGGCGTGGTCTTTGATAATTTGGAATGGACTCATCATGAGTTTGACGATGCCAGCCACGGTGAAACCGATGAAAACCATGGCGGCCGACGCACCTCCTTTTTCGCCCGCCTTAAGCACGTCGGCACATGCGGTCCCTTCCGGATAGGCCAGCTCCCCGTGCTGTTTGACGATGAACGCCCGGCGAAGAGGGATCATCATCAGAATGCCCAACAGTCCCCCCAGCACCGCCACGGTCGTCACTCGCAGCAAATCCATTTCGAAGCCAAGCAGCATTAGCGCAGGCATCGTCACACCGACTCCGAAGGCGATCGATTCGCCAGCCGAGCCAGTGGTCTGCACCATGTTGTTTTCCAAAATCGTCGCCCGGCGCAATCGCAAAAACGATGGCAGGAATGAAAACTGGGTTAGTGCCGAGAGACCGCGGAAGAGCGACACCGAAAGCACGGCGATCGGAATCGAGGCGGATACTGTCATTCCAACCTTGAGAACCAAATACATTGAGGATGCCGAGAAAATAATCCCCAGTATGGTGCCAGTTATTACTGCCGACCAAGTGAACTCCGGCATGGTCGTATTGGAGGCGGCGACATACGGTTTGAACTCGTGCGATTCTTCGGCAGTGGTATGTTTTGCGGTTTCCGCCATCATCAGAGCCTTTGAATTGTCGATTGAACCCGAGAGTCCGAGCAAAACCGGAACGGCGGCAGTGTATGCCATTTGCGATGGCTGTTCAATCAAGAAGTAGTCGGCACACTCCGTGTGCCGTTACGGCACACGGAGTGTGCCTACTACTACAGGACCGCAGTCATTCACAATCTGACTTCGCGCCGCCATCATTGCCCGGTAGCATTTAGGATTCTGGAGCCTTTCAAACCATGCCATCAAGCCGATTCGAACAAGCTCGATACTTTTCCCGTCGAGCATTTTTGCAGGTCGGCGGCGCGTCCGCACTAGGGATTGGTCTTCCGCAACTCCTGAATTCCCAGGCCGGAGCGGGAACATCACACCCATCCACGGCCAAGTCGTGCATCATGTTGTACATGATTGGGGGGCCGCCGCAGCACGAAACTTTCGATATGAAACCCGATGCGGATGTGGGCATACGTGGCGAGATGTTGCCCATTTCCACCGACGTTCCCGGCGTTCAGATCTGTGAATTCCTGCCGAAACTTGCCGGTCTCGCAAATTGCTACTCGCTGATTCGGTCGGTTCATCACGACGCCACATTTCACGCAACTGGCGTGCATTACAATCTCACTGGCTTAATGCATGCGCCGCGCGGTGGCGAACCGATGCTCAGTCGACGAGACGCCCCGTCAATCGGAAGCGTCTTGCAGCAACTGGAGGGCAGTCGCGGTGCATTGCCCGCAGCGGTGCAGCTGCCGATGTGGATCACTCAAGATGGGCCCGGTACGGAATGGGCTGGCCAACACGCCGGTTTTTTAGGACCGCGGTACGACCCCTTAATTATGGATTACAAGGGACAACTTCCCGGTACGCTACCTCAAGACTTCGTACCGAGCAATGAAAACGGTGGTGACCGGCTAAACCAGCGCGTTCGTCTGCTGCAGTCACTCAACGAAAGAGGGTTTACGACGGACCTTCCGACCGAACACCGCTTGAGCCATCTCCAACAAGAAGCGTTGGATGTCCTGCATTCGTCACCGAAATGGCAAGCCTTCTGTATCGAAGACGAGCGCCACGCGACGCGTGCGAGGTACGGCGATCATGCGTTCGGCCGCAGCTGTCTAGTCGCCAGGAGACTGGTTGAGCAGGGGGTTCGTTTCGTTGTCGTTTCATGGCCGATCACGAAAGAGAATCCACATTTCGACACCCATGCCGACAATTTTCCGACGATGAAGAAAAATCTTCCGGTCATGGATCAGGGGATTTCGGCGTTGTTGGGTGACCTGGTCGACCGCGGAATGTTGGCCGAAACTCTCGTCGTTTGTACTGGTGAGTTTGGACGCACTCCGACAATCAACCCTAACGGTGGCCGTGATCACTGGTCATCCGTGTACAGCACCCTGCTAGCCGGTGGCGGAATCCGAGGTGGCCAAGTCCATGGGAGCAGCGATAAGCATGCCGCCATTCCGAAAGATAACCCTGTCCACGTCAGCGACTTCGTAGCGACGATCTATCACGCGCTCGGATATGACCACAACACTCGTGTCGTGGACTACTCTGGGCGTCCGCATTACATCGTGCAGGGCCGCCCGGTATTGCCGCTGTTCGGATAGATGGAAGCTTGAAGTGCAAGTTTCAATGTTCAACCTTTAACAGTAACTCCACCAGTTCCGGCGCAGCTGTGGCTACCAAGTTACGTTTGCTGCTCAGTCTCCACGCGGGGAAGGGTTTAAAGTGGTTCTGTCCAATTAAGATGCGCCCTCCTTAATGAAGATGTTCTTGAATTGAAGGAGCGCCGGAGGACTGTTCCATTTACCGTCTTTGGCCATTCCGCCGTGGTGCTGAAGTCCGAGAGGGCCACGCGATGGCAGGCCAGGGATCGTCACGCCTGGCAGTACCGTTTTGCCGTTGAGCCTTACACTGACGTTTCCGCCACGCGCGGTAATTTCATAACGGTTCCACTGGCCAACAGGGAGGTCTGCCTGGGTGCGGGGCGTCACTCCGGCTCTGACTTCGGGCGGCATTTTCGGATCGCGTCGCACGCCATACATCTCACCGGAACCGATCGGCCAACACCAGATGTTGATTTGGTACGTCGCGTCGCCACGTAATAAAATGCCTGAGTCGGAGTCAGGTAATGTCATCTGAAAGGGTTTACCCGTCGTATCGCGCGCTTCCGAGCCATCCGGCAAAATATACGGTACTCGTGGATTGAGATACGGAGTCTCTTTGATTCTCCAATCGACGAGCAGCGTGAAATCGGAATATTCTCGCTCCGTCCATAGGTCTTTATTCCCTTTGGCCTCGCTGCGAGCATCATAATCGATGACGCCACCAACGATTCTCCAATGTCCGTTGTCTCCTTCCGGAATTTTCCAACCCGATAGATCCTTGCCGTTGAACAAAGCGGTGAACCCCTCTGGCGGCGCGAGGTCCTTGCCTTCCTCCGCCGGCGACGGAGTGACGACGATCGTAAACGAGGCGGTGACAACGGTGAAACAAAAGAGTGCGTGAAGTTTAGTGCTCATGGATTGGGTGTCTCGTCTTTCAATTTCATTAGTTTGATATTCTTGTACCAACAATCACTACCATGGTCTTGGACGCCGATATAGCCGCGGCGAGGATGGTCTTTAAAAGCAACGTCGAATTTGTGTGCGCTGCCATCGGGCCGTTTGAAAAGCTCAGTCCACAAGTCCAAGTCGGTTGTCGTCACGAGCTCTCCATTGAGTTCGACCTTGATCGCTTTCCGGTCGCAAGTAATCACGATCCGATTCCACTCGCCGACGGGCTTCATCGCGTTCTTCTTTGGTTTGACTAGGTCATAGATGGCACCTGTGTCGTGGTACCCGGCCTGTTTGGTGTCATCGATGGCAATCTCGAGGCCATTGAACCCCACATCTCGACCCGGCCGCGGGGTCAACGAATACGTGTGGATAAATATACCACTGTTGCAGCCCTTGCTTATTTTGAAGTCGAGCGACAGCTTGTAGTTTTCCCACATCTTGTCATGCACCATCATGTATCCGCCACATCGATGCGGATTGATGGAGTTTTCTTCAACCGGTCGTTGACTGGGCTTCTGGCTGCTCGTCATCCAACCCTGCAGCGACTTGCCGTCAAACAGCTGGATCCAGCCAGCCACTTTTTCCGGCTCACTGAGTTGGTTGTCTGACGTCGTTTCGGCAGCCGCGATCGTGGGTCCGGCCGGGAGCGTCACGAGATACACAAACCACATCCACTTTTGAACGGAAACAGGGAAGTCGTTCATACATAGCGTCCTTATTGATTTGTGGTGTGCCACCCTCTTTCACCGTACCGAATTGCAATCACACCTATTTTGTTAGAGTGCAGGTACGTGCCTCGTAACGATCGTATAGTTCGAATAATGTCTCGCGGATGTTACCGCCATGACGACTCCAGATTCGAGCCAATTCGTTGCCGGCCTATACCCCTTGGTGTGAGGGCCAAAGCTGATCCACTATTTGATTAAGTATTTCGACGGAACTGATCGTTTGCCAAATGATGGGCAACCCCATGGAGCGATGCGTCGTCACCATCAAACCA
>JANNPR010000201.1:0-4703 GCA_031400345.1 Planctomycetota bacterium
CAGGGCAATAGTCCCTTCGGTGGTGTCATTGGATGACAAACCGATCGTCACATTGGCCGTAGGCTGCGAAGTCAAAACCAATGTAAACGTGGCGGTGCCGCCAGCCTCTGTCGTGTTACCACTGATGGCCGACACGTTGACGCCCGCCGTGTCATTGTCGGTGTTTGTAACTGATGCGTCGGCAGCGTTCAGGCCGTTATAGTTTGTATCCACACTTGTCGCCGCAGCCGTCACGATGGAATAGGCAATGTCGCCGTCATCCAGAAAATCATCCACACCCGTGACCGTTACCGTTTGGGCCGAGTTCCAGTTGGCAGTTGTAAAAGTCACCGACGCCAGAGCAATAGTCCCTTCGGTCGTGTCATTGGAGGACAATCCGATCGTGACATTGGCCGTAGGCTGCGAATTTAAAACCAATGTAAACGTGGCGGTACCGCCGGCCTCTGTGGTATTGCCACTGATGGCCGAGAGGGTGACTCCGGCCGTGTCATTGTCTATGTTTGTGACCGCTACGTCGGCCGCATTCCGTGCGTTGTAACTCGTGTCGGCGCTAGAAGCCGCGGCAGTCACGATGGAAAAGGCAATGTCGCCATCGTCCAGAAAATCATCCACCCCCGTAACGGTCACCGTCCGGGCCGAATTCCAGTTCGTAGATGTGAACGTTACAGAAGCGAGACCGACAGTGCCTTCGGTAGTATCGTTTGACGACAGTCCGATGGTCACGTCGGCCGTTGGCTGGGTATTCAAGACAATCGTGAATGTAGCAGTGCCGCCGGCTTCGGTCGTGTTGCCACTGATGGCTGACACTGTTATTCCAATAGAGTCATTGTCCATGTTCGTGACTGCTACGTCGGCTGGGTCCAGGCCGTTATAGCTGCTGTCTGCGCTGATCGCTGCTGCTGTCACGATCGTGTAGGCGATGTCGCCGTCGACTATAACGTCGTTAACTCCCGTAACGGTGACTGTTTGCGCCACGCTCCAGTTGCCAGTTGCAAATGTCAGTAGGGCCGGGCCAATGGTACCTTCCGTGATGTCGCTTGAAGAAAGGCTAATGCTAACGTCTGCACTCGGTGCTTTTCGCAGCACTACGGTGAAAGTGTCTGTGCCGCCTGCTTCCGTGGTAACGCGACCGGTCGTGGGGGTTACGAAGAATCCCGCTATGTCGATCACAATGGTATCCGTGTCGCCCAACGCGCCGCCGCTTCCAGTGTTTCCCTGATCATCGGAAATGATCTGTAGAGATGCACCTCCACTTACATTCACAGTGGGCGTGAAAGACAAGCCATCTAGTGCCGCGTTGATGTTGCCGCGCGTACCCGTGAACGTCATTGTCGTATCGAGAGTTCCATCGCCAACCGTAAACGAAATTCCCGCGGTACCTGCTAGCGTGATCGCGCCATTCGTAGCGGTGAGCGTGGTTCGCATTGCCCCAGAGGCAGCGTCGACGTCGGTGATCGAGATCAAGTTGCCATTTCCGGACGAAAACGTTAGTGCCGTATTATCGCGTGTCGTTTGAGTTCCCGGTACGGAATTAATCGGTCGGTCGTTGACCGCGGCCACGTTAATTGCGACTGAGTCGATGTCGGTAAGCGCACCGCCCAGCCCGGTGTTTCCCAAATCGCTAGTCGTGATCGATAAACTAACTGCACCGTTGTAGTCGCCGATGGGAACAAAGCTCATGCCACTTAGAGCCGTATTAACGGCTGAAAGAGTTCCAGAAAACTGCATTGTGGCGTCCGATGTTCCGTCGCCAGTGGTAAACGAGAGACTGGACGTGCCACTGAGCGTCAAAACCCCCGATGTCACGCTCAATGTGACTTGCAGCGAACCGGTGCCAGCGTCGCCGTCGCTTATCGAAATCAGATTGCTGTTGCCGGAGGAAAAAACTAAGGTCGTGTCCTCATTGATATTCTGGGCGACGGGTACCGAATTAATGGGGGCGTTGTTTAGCTCGATAAAAGCTAGACCGTCTAGCTCTTCCGATGCCGAACTGATGCCGACATCCAATCCTTCCATCAACAGAGTCGCATTTGCGACAGCCGTAACCGATATCAGTGTTGTCTGAGTGACCGTTAAGTAAAAGACATCGTATTTCTTCACCGCAATGGAATTACTTCCCAGCGCGGCATCATCAGTGTCAATAACAGCGAGAATGGCGCCGCCGGGCAGGGTTACATTGCCGAGGGTCGTGGAAAACTCGATCAATTCCAGCCCAAAGATCTTCGCGGTCAGGCCGATATCAATGCCCGCAATCAATCGTTCGGATGTTCCACTGGTTACGCCAGCACCTACACCCGTGGGCACAAATCGAAAGATATCATTTTCACGACCGCCTAATGATCGAACAAAAAGGAATGTGCCAGCGGACAGGGAAATGTCACCTACCGTCGTATTTTGCTCAACGAGTGTCAAGCTAAGCGTATCTGCACCATTGTGGATGGAACCGAAATTATCGAGCAACATTGTAAACGTGCCGGCGCTGTAGTTTCCCGCTGTCGTCGGCCGGAAGATGAACACCTCGTCTTTGGTTACCGAGAGAGAATTCGCGCTGGTGAAAGTTTCGGTGGCATTGACCGAAAGTAAGAAGTCTCCGCTCTCAAGGTTGATGGTGTTGAGCCCGGTGCCTACCGTGATGTTGCGAGTCACATAGTGAATCGCAACCACGTCCGCATCCGCGTCGGCAGCGAAAACGTCCAAGTTCAGCACCTTCGAGAATGTCCCACCTGTGACGCCTGGTTCCAATGCCAAGCTGGGATATCCCAATTCCAGGACCTCACCGTCGGTCCACCAATCTAGCCCGGGTGTGCCGGTGCCAGTGAGATCGCCGGTCATAGAAACTAACAGACCGTTTTCAGCTGCATATGCGGCCAAATTCGCTCCGAATTCCGACGTGCTCCCGCCCGCAGACGTCGCTGTCGCGGAGATGACACTACCGGCCGCTACAGATGCAGTAAGCGTTACGTGGAAACTGCCATTACCGCTGGCATTCGTGGTCACAGTTGTCGAGCCAAGATACGTCCGTCCCTCGCCGTAACCGCTCGGATCGGCCGCGCTATTGGAATAAAAATCTACTGAAAACGTCGAACTGACCGTGCTGTTGATCGTTCCAGCAATCGAAATCACGTTGCCCTGAGTCGAGGCCTTGGTAATGACGGGGTAGTTCTGTAGCCCGTTGGGACCGGTATCCGCGTCGTTGGCATCGTTAGCGGTTACGTTGTTATCGTTCAGATCAATTCCCAATGATCCATTCGAGTGAATCGAATTGCCACGAATAGCATTGCCGCTTCCGCTGGTTATTACCTGAAATCCATCATCGACGTTGAAGGCGATGGTGTTGCCTTGACCCGTGTTAATTCCTCCAAACGTGTTATTTGCGGCCGCGCCTGCAATGGAAACGCCGGGACCCACATTGGCTAACGATCCAGTTCCCGCTGCGTCGGTGCCAATTCGGTTTCCCTGGAACGTATTGGTACTGCCGGAAACATGGATGCCGCGCTGGTTGTTTCCCGAAATGAGATTCCCTGCTCCAGCCCCGCTGCCACCAATTTGGTTGTTGTTACCGTCCACAGTCATGCCACCCCAGGCCCCAGCGGTAACGATGCCGTTAGCGATTGCGGCGGTTCCTGCGGCATTGGTGCCGATGTAGTTGCCAGTCACGACCGTTCCACTGACGCCTGATACGATGTCGATACCCTCGTCGTCATTGCCAGAAAAAATGTTCCTGTCCGCGGAAGTTGTCCCGCCGATGGTATTGGTGTTCGCGCTGATGGTGATACCGTCCAAGAGATTGCCGAGATCGTTCGTGCCATCGTTCCCGAGGTAGTTTCCCGCGATTAGGTTGCTAGTGCTACTAACCTGAATGCCGGCCAGGCTGAATCGAGTGATCATCAGTCCACGGATTGTGCTCCCCGTCGAGCCTGCCGCCAGCGTCAAGCCACTAACCCCAGCACCCGCGCTATTCCCATCGATTCGAATTAGGGGTGCGTTGGTGTATCCAGTCTGCGTCGTACCGTCGATGACGACGGCTTCCGTAATGGATGGCAACGCTGTCGTGGGCGAAATCGTCTGCGTGCCCGCTCCCGCAATGTTGAAAGAGATCGTATCCAGTCCGGCCAACGCGTTTGCGTCGATGATTGCCTGACGGAGGGATCCGGCACCTGAGTCGTTTATGTTAGTGACCGTGAAAGTCGCTAATAGACCGGACCATGAATCCGTTCCGGTATTGCTAAAAACTTCCGTCGTCTGAATTTCCCCCACGCGAAATTCCAGAATCCAGTCGGCGCCGGCTTGGTAACTCCCTGTTTGATTAACGCTGCCGGCAACATCAGCGCCGGAAACATCCGCTATGGTCCGAAGCAAATTTTGTCCGGACTCTGTGGTCGCGACATCGCAACCATAAAACAGCAAATCAGCGTCGGCGTGTAACGCCCGATTCCACTGCTGCACGTCGTCCGTCGCTGTTGCGAAATTGGTAGCATCTAGCCACGTGTCGCCGAGTTTTATCGCTCGGTCCGTTCCGTGCGTCAGGAAGTGGACCGCGTCGAGTCCTTTATAGTCAGCTAGTACAGAGGTCACCTGGTTTACGCCGTTTTGGCTGGCGTCCAAGACTACGACGTCAAGAATATGCTGCCCCTGCCCAGATTCATGATTGCGCAACTCTCGTAATAGATCTTCGAAGTTCTCTATGCCGGAATCTACGAAAG
>JANNPR010000268.1:0-1373 GCA_031400345.1 Planctomycetota bacterium
AAATGTATCAATCACTTCCGGATGAAGTTTCGACCAGCGCATGTTTGGTTCGGTCATGAAGCCTCCGGGGCAAATAGCGTTGGCGGTTATTCGATATGGTGCCCAATCGGCTGCGACGGCACGAGTGAACTGCACTAATGCTGCTTTGGATGTCTCGTAATGCCGTCCGGCGATCCCACGGCCCGCCACAAAAGCATTTATCGACGCGATATTGATAATGCGTCCGCCCTGCTGACGTTTCAACATGGCGCCGCCAATTAGTTTTGTGCAGAGGAAGGCACTCGTCAGATTCAAGTCGACCAACTCACGCCAAGTTTCCAGCGGCATCTCTTCCGTCGCAATGTTCTGGCGCCGACCGCCGACGTTGTTGATAAGAATATCGATCGGGCCGAACTCGGCGAGTGCCCGCTCGCACGCCGACTGGCATTCGTCCATTTTGCCAACGTCAGCCTGAATCGTCCAAGCCTGGCGGCCTAATCCACGGATATCATTGCCAGTCTTGGTCAGACTTTCAGCATCTCGGCCGACTATAACCACGTCCGCACCGGCGTCCGCGATTGCCAAGGACATTTCCCGTCCCAGCCCGCGACTGCCCCCCGTGATGAAAAGTCGTTTTCCATTCAACCGAAAGCGATCGAAGATCGTCATGGAATTTCCAATCTGCTAGCGTTCACGTGGAAAGGACCTAGAATCCAATGCAGAATCGCGGCCGTCAAAAACGACCTACCTTGAATGTCATCGATTTAATACACTTCCGTCCGCTTCGAGTGCTGCCGGTAATGTTTTAGCCCGGCACTGACCGTGTGGCAACGCATTTGCATTGCCCAGTTTGGACGCTTCTCGCCAAGGATGGCCGTAATGTCCCCGACAAGTTCTGCTCGACTTTCGATCGTGATTATCGTTAAGAATGATGCTCAAGCTTTGGCCGAGACCCTGGAATCGGTTCGGGGGATCGCCGACGAGATGATCGTGGTGGATACGGGTTCGACCGATAACACGAGCGATGTTGCCGTTCGGGCGGGCGCTCAGCTGGTTGAATGTCGCTGGCAAGATAGTTTCTCGGATGCCAGAAATTTTGCTCAGCAGTTCGTAATGGGAAACTGGATCCTGTGGCTTGACGCGGGCGAAACCATTTTGTCGGAGGAAGCAAGTCAGCTCCGACAGTTCCTCGACAACGAAGCCAAGCCCAGCAGTGCCTACGCCATGGTGGTGCAGGTTCCTGGCCGAGGTACCACCGTCGCGCAGGAACAAATCTCGCGCGTGCGGATAATCCCGAACCTCACAGGCCTTCAATTTGAGGGAGCGGTGCGGGAATCGCTGACCGCCTCACTAATTGGGGCGAACATACAAATCGAAGGGCTTCCGTTTCGGGT
>JANNPR010000291.1:0-15182 GCA_031400345.1 Planctomycetota bacterium
CCTACGTCAAATGGTTTCGCACGCAACAATACTACGACAGCGGCGCTTGGCGAGGCACCTGGAAATTGGATGGTGGCGGAGCGCTAATGAATCAAGCGATCCACAGCGTGGACTTGTTGACTTGGTTCATGGGGCCTGTGAAGTCCGTTACGGCTCACACGTCGACAGTTGCGCATGAGCGGATTGAAGTTGAGGATGTAGCGGTGGCGACGCTCGCGTTCGCCAACGGCGCGCTGGGTGTGGTGGAGGCATCCACAGCTGCGTATCCCGGTTCGTTAAAGCGCATCGAGATTAGCGGCTCCGAGGGTTCCGCCGTCCTAGAAGAAGAGAACATCAAGTCTTGGGAGTTCGCGAAGCCGACCAAACAGGATGCGGCCCTTTTGGAGCGAATGCGCGGCAAAACTCAGACGGGTGGCGGAGCCTCAGACCCCGCTGCAATCGGACATCATGCCCATTGTGAGCTATTTAAGGACACGCTGGACGCTATTAAAAAGAAACGCCAACCGCTAGTCGACGGCTCCCAAGGGCGACGCTCGGTGGAAATCATTCTAGCCATCTACAAGTCGGCCGAGACGGGACGTGCGGTCGAACTGCCGCTAGCCGGTGACCCGGCGCTAAAGGCGCGCGCGATGGGAAAAAAGAATTAAGTTCCCGACGTGCCACTTCTGCTTGAAACGCGACGTGGCGACGATTGGGGGAGGCTCAATATGCGTTTCAAGCAGTGTTGATTCGGGATCGAGACTGCGTCCGCGTGGTTCTTGTCCGGATCGACGCCTTCTATTCTTCAGCACTGCGCGGAACGATAGAAAGCATTGCTCCAATCGCGCAGCCCGTCTCGTTCCGAGCAGTGGCACAAATTACTTGCTCTTCTTTAGCGGCACTGTCCAAAAATAGATCGTGTGCTCGACTCCGTCTTCTTGGGAAACCATCTTAACGACGTCGTCTGGCTCCACACCCTGCATGTCGAAGTCGTGCGACACGATCCTCGAGCCGGGTTTCAGCTTCTCCAATTGTGGAATGAGCTGCACATTGAGTCGTGGGAGCAGATACAGGGTAATGACCGATGCAGGTGACAGGTCCAGTTCGAAGATATCTTTTTCTTCGATAGTGACCCGATCCTTGACTCCATATGTGATCACGGTAGCGAGTGATTCTTCGACGCGTTCAGGACTTATGTCAAAACCGGATCCGCGGCAACCGTAGGCGCGCGAGGCCGAGGCCACGACGCGACCGTCTCCGCAACCCAAGTCATACAGTACGTCATTTTTGCTAACTTTCGCCAACTCTAGCATCCGAGCAATGACGTCGTGTGGAGTTGCAACGTAGACGACATCCGCATTGCGCTTTGGGGACGCGGGCTTCTCTTGTGCGATGCTTTGCCCCACAACGGCGTACCAGGCTGCCGTCAGCAACACAGCAGTGCAGATTGGCAACGTGATAAAGCGGAATCTATTTCGAGATGTATTCATAGCAATGTCTTCTGGTGAACTGAGACCCTTATGCAGTTCGAATTGGGCTGCGTACAAGTCGCATCAATGATAGATCGCGCAACTCGTCAAATGTTTTTTTAGGTCCTCTCTTGCTGCGGACGTTATTTGAGTGTCTCGAAGGTACAACATGCGTAGCGACGGTGCGCCTTCCAGGTGAACAAGTGCCGAGTCCGTGATCACGGTACTACTTAGATTGAGGACTCGCAACCTATCAAGTGGCTTCAAGTTTTCCAGTCCCGTGCCGTCAATTTTCGTATCGTTCAAAACCAGTACTTCGAGATTGGCAAGCGCAGACAAATGTTTGAGATCCTCATCGACGATCTGACAGCGTGTCATGTTCAGAGCGCGAAGCGAGAGGATGTTTGCCAGTTTCGCGATTCCCGCACCTTGAGCCTTCGTTCCCGCGAGCACAAGCACCTCTAATTTTTTTAAACCCGCGAGATGGTCCAGACCGTCCGCAGTGACTTGAGTGTCTTCCAGGTAAAGTCTCTCTAACGATCCCAGCTTGGAAAGGTGTGACAAACCGGCGTCACTGACGCGTGTTCCGCTCAGGTTGATGGCCACGGCCCCATCGAATAGCTTGAATTGGGCCAAGCTATCGTCAGCGATTTTGCTTTCGCGAGCGTCAATGAAATACACTCGCCCATCGCCGTCGAGTTGAACCTTGACGTGGGCTCGCATGAGTTCGGAAATCGCTGCCGCCAAGTTTCGGACGGACTCCGGATCACCTTTCCGACCTGCTACCTTTCGGATCTTCGTTACGTGCACCCAGCCTAGCTGCTCGACGCCGTCTAGTTGAACCGCGACGCCAATCCAGGGGTCTCGCAATTCGCTGACCAGGACCTGAGTTCCAGGTCCTAACTGAGCGATTTCTTTGTCGCCAACGGCAAACGCTGTTGCTTCCGAAACGACTATGGCGATATCACCCGGCTGCAGGTCGGCATAAACCGCTTGTCCGATTGATAACAACGTGAGAAAGGCAACGATCAGACGAAAACAAAGAAACAGTCGCGCGTCAATCATGAGTTCATGTGTCCCAAGTGAAATCGGACTTCGTCGTGATCAGAATCGTAACCCAAAGCAGTTCATGCGATCAACTCGGCAATGGGTTGAGGATGGTCGAGTACCGTGCGTAGGTTGGCGACCCGAAATGGTGAACATGGGCACGATCCAAATGTGTGGCTTGTATGCGACAGCATCACGGGGAAGTCGCGCACGCCTACGGATGTTGCCCTGCGGCAAGTGTGGGCCGCCGCCCCATTCTACGCGGTATCAAAGAGGGCCAGGTTTGGCGCGATTTTTTGCAGTTCAGCGGCCATTTTGCGCTTGACCTGCAACGTCGTTTTCAACTTCATGACTTTGCGATGGATGTTTTTCGCTAATTCTTCCGAAATGTGGCTGGTGAGGTCTTTGATCGACGGCACAAACGCGGGACTCATACTGAAACTACGTAACCCCATCGCAAAAAGCAGCACGAAGGCCCTTGGTTGACCCGCCATCTCGCCACATAGCGTAATAGGCTTTCCCGCTCGATTACAAGTTTCAATGACCTGCGTGAGGACTTTTAGGACCGCCGGGGCCAACGGTTGGCACAGATGGCTGACTTTCGGGTTATCTCGGTCCGCCGCCATCAGGTACTGCACCAAGTCGTTCGAGCCAATCGATACAAAATCCACTTCATCCAAGATGTCCTCGATGACGATCGCGGCCGCTGGCACTTCTAACATCATGCCTATGGGAATCTGCTTGAAGGGTTTCGACGCCCGCTGCAGCTGACGGCAGGCTTTGTTGACTAGCGTACGAATTCGCTTCATTTCCTCCAGAGTTGTGATCATGGGGAATAATAAGCGCACTTGCCCGCCTTGCTCTTCTGCGTAGGCGCCGGCTCGCAGTATGGCTCGCACTTGAGTGATAAAAAACTCGGGATGTTCGAATGATAATCGGATCGAACGCCACCCCATAAAGGGATTTGCTTCCTGATGCGAGTGACCCAGGTATGGAACCGTTTTGTCCCCACCGATGTCGAGCGTGCGAATCGTTACTTGGCGATTTGGGCTTTCATCGACGATCTCGCAATAGGCGGTCAGTTGCTCTTCTTCGTCTGGAACGTCGGGATGGGTGAGGTACAGATACTCGGTGCGGAACAGTCCTACTCCGGCGGCTCCCATCGCTACAGCGGCCCGAGCATCAGCGGCATTATTGATGTTGGCGAGCAATTCAACACAAATACCGTCGGTGGTTTTGGCGGGCAGGTCTCGATTTTCCGCCAATTGATCCTTGAGGTTGAAAAATTCTCGTTCCAGCTTGCGATAAGCGCTTCGTTGCTCGGCATCGGGATTGAGTAAAACGTTACCGGCATGTCCGTCGACAACGATTTCGTCGCCAGTTTTGACCTGTCGCAAAATGCCCCGCACCCCGGATACCGCAGGTATGCCTTTACTCCGGGCTAGGATTGCGGCGTGGCTGGTCTGACTTCCCGCTTGCGTGACAATGCCTTTGACTTCAATATCGCCCAAAGCCACTACTTGTGACGGCAATATTTCGTCCGCCACAACAATTAGAGGCCCTTTGAGTGCAGTCGATTCAGGCCGCAACACCTCGGAAAGGTGGGAACTCAGGCGGATTACGACGTCTCGCACGTCGTTCAATCGATCTTTGAGATACTCGTCTTTCGTTCGGGCAAATAAGGACGCGTATTCATTCAACAACTGATGTAAAGCAGCTTGAGCGGTAAGTCGATCGTCGACGATCCAATTGCGGATTTTGTGTGTAAAGGCGGCATCCCGCAGGATCGATTCATGGACCGCAAAGATGGCCGCTTCTTCTCGGCCGACCTGGCTTTCTACTTTCGTCTGAAGCGCATGCAGGTCGGTCGCTGCCTTGTCACGAGCCGACTCGTAAAGCGTCAGTTCCGCAGTAACTTCTCTATCTTCCAGCCGTTTCGTATCGGGATTTACGAAAATCTCGTGGATGCAATAAGCCGTACCAATGGCGACTCCCGGGGATACGGCAATTCCCTTACGCATGGTCGGCAATGTAGCATGATCATCGATAACAAACATCTACTTTTCGATCCATTTGGCGCCACGCTGCATGAACGTCTCACTTTCAGCTTCCTCGAATGTTGCAACCCGAGTGCGATTGGGGACTCGCGGTAGCGCTTTGGCGCGGTGGCAGGCGCAATGGGTATCAGACAGGCTTACCGAACTGGGTGTCGAAGTTGAAATCGTCCTGATTACGACTCATGGCGATACCAACCAAGGTCCACTGGGTGAAACGGGCGCTACCGGTCTATTTACCAAGGAAATTCAACGAGCATTACTCGACGGACAGATTGATGTGGCTGTCCACTCGCTCAAGGACCTGCCCACCGATCCCGTAAAGGGACTGGTCCTAGCGGCCATCCCACTCCGGGAAAGTGTCGCTGACGTATTAATTGCCTCACTGGGGGGAACCCTCGAAACGTTACCGGTGGGCGCCCGTATTGGGACGGGTAGTGCTCGACGTCGATCCCAAATATTGCAACGGCGACCGGATTTGCACATCGTAGAGATCCGCGGCAATGTTGATACTCGCCTGCGAAAAGTGGACGAGGGCGAAGTCGACGCCATCGTTCTAGCGGAAGCGGGTCTCAATCGCCTGGAACTTTCGCACCGTATTAGCCAACGATTGGGACCACCCCTATTGATGCCGGCGGTTGGACAAGGCGCTCTGGGGATCGAAACTCGCGATGAAAATGTAACGATTCGATCAACGTTGCGGCGGCTCGACCACGCGGAATCGAACGCAGCGGTGCGATCGGAAAGGGCGATGTTGCACGCATTGCGTGGCGGATGTTTGGCTCCCATCGGTGCCTGGTGCAGAATGGAAACAAAGGAACTCGTTTTAGATGGAGTCGTGTTGAGCAATGATGGCCGGAGTCGTCTGGCGGCGCAAGCACGCGGGGATATCGAATCTGCGGAGCAGATCGGGATCGAGACCGCGAACCGACTATTGAGTCAGGGGGCCGCTGACTTGATTCGCGATGCGCGAACGCAATGATTGGGGCATGTCGTTATATTTATCGATATTGAATTTATCGATATTGAAATCAGCATATTGAATTTATCGATGGATTTGATTTGATACGGACCACGAGCGGGAGTTTTGATATTTCGCACCTCGGATCTCAGATGTGCCACTGGCGCCGCCGGAGTTGATTACGTTAGCCAGCTAAGGTCATTCGGCGGCAGGCCAGTGTTGGATCCACAAAAGGTTGGTGGTCGAGGAAAGCTAAAGGTCGGCCATTTTTTGGGTTTCACCTGAATTCAAATCGCGACCCACTTCAACACTGGCTTGCCGCCGAAAGGAGCATAATCGTATCCCCAACCTTATGTCGGCGGCTGCCAGTGGCACACCTCGAGCTTCCATATTCGCAATATTAAAACTCACGTTTCGGTTAGTATGAGGCCCGTTCCGGAGCATGATTAATAAGATGTTACAGCCGTCGGCAAACTTGATTGAGTACACTGACCCGAAGCAAAAGCGAGGGCGATCTTGGATTCCTTGCTTGCGCTTCGGGTTGGTATTGCTGGCAAGTCTTTGCTGCGCATCGGCCAGCCGCGCCGCCGACAGTGCCAACAACCTTGAGTTGTTCGAAAAACGTGTTCGACCGATCTTGGCGATCAACTGCTACGGATGCCATGGGACAAAAAAACAAGAAGCAGGGCTACGGTTGGATTCGCGGGATGCGATTCTCGCAGGTGGAGACAATGGGCCGGCCGTAACACCAGAGGATCCAACTGCCAGCCTGCTATTGCAAGCGATCCGGCAATCCGGTGATCTCAAGATGCCTCCGGAAGGTAAGCTACTCGATGAGGAGATTGTCGCCATCGAACGCTGGATTCGAGCTGGTTTACCTTGGCCAAAAAGGAATTCCGACCCAGTTGGGGACGACGTGAAGGCAGCCACGCAAAACCACTGGGCGTTTCAGGTGATTCAATCCCCAAGGATTCCGGCAGGTCCACCAAGTGTTTGGGAACAGCAACCCATCGACCGCTTTGTCACCACACGCTTGCAGCAAGAAGGCATTGCACCATCGGTACTTGGTGACCGTCATACCTTGATACGACGTATGTCATTTAACGTTACGGGACTACCGCCGACAGCGGACCAGGTGGCTGAATTCGATGTTGACACTTCGCCAGACGCGGTCGAGCGGCTGATCGACCGTTTATTAGCAGCGCCGCAGTTCGGTGAACATTGGGCGCGACATTGGCTCGATGTGGCGCGTTACGCCGATAACAAAGGCTACGTATTTTTCGAAGAGAAGTCTTATCCTTGGGCCTACACTTATCGCGACTACGTGATTCGCGCGTTCAATCAAGACTTGCCGTACGACCGTTTTGTCACTGAGCAACTCGCAGCCGACCATTTGAACCAGGGCGAGAACAAACAATCGTTGGCGGCGCTAGGGTTTTTGACCATTGGCGGTCATTTCATGAATAACACGCATGACATCATGGACGACCGCATAGATGTTGTCACGCGCGGGTTAATGGGCCTGACCGTCACTTGTGCTCGCTGTCACGACCACAAATATGATCCCGTGTCACAAGCGGAATACTATTCACTTTATGGGGTATTCCGTAGTTGCTTTGAACCAACCGTACCGCCCGTATTAGATACGCCCACACCGGGCGAAGAGTCCGACAAATTCACCGCTGAAATGGAGACGCGAGAAAAAAAACTAGTCGACTTCGTTACTCAGAAACACACCGACCTGGTCCATGGGGCTCGAGTTCGATCGGGCGAGTATTTGTTGGCTGCTCACGCGCAGCAAAATCACCCTCCCACCGATAATTTCATGCTGCTGGTGGATATGGGCGACCTAAATCCAGCCATGATTCTGCGTTGGCAAGTCTATCTCGAAGACCCGCGCCGGCGGACGGATCCGGTGTGGTTGGTATGGTGGTCGATGTCCGACTTGCCGGCCGCAGAATTCTCGGCAAAGGTAGGGGAGAGATTGCGAGCCGTTTGTTCCATGGATGCGGTCGGAAATCCCTTGGTGCGAGCGGCCTTTTTAGCGCAACCTCCGAGTTCGATGAAGGACGTGGCCGACAGGTACGCGCAGGTTTTCGCTCGAGTTAATCAGCAATGGCAGGAATATTTGCAACAGTCTGTGGCGAGCGGGCTGGAACCTCCCCTGGCTTTGCCTGAGGCATCGGACGAAGAAGTGCGAAGGGTTCTTTACGGTCCCGACGCGCCTCCCGATGTGCCGATGGCAATGGACTGGGGATTCTTGTCGTTGTTTCCAGATCGACCCACCCAAGGCGAATATGAAAAGCTGTTGAAAGAGGTCGAGCAATGGATGATGACGGGACCGGGAGCACCACCGCGTGCGATGGCATTATTTGATTCACCGCGGCCCTTCGAACCGCGGATATTTTTGCGGGGAAATCCGCATCGACTGGGAGAGCCGGTCCCGCGGCAGTTCTTGAAAGTTGTCGCTAAGACACCCAGTCCGTTCGTTGAAGGAAGCGGACGATTAGAGCTTGCCCGGGCCATTGTCGATCACCAGAATCCTTTGACATCCCGCGTTATCGTAAATCGCCTATGGATGCATTATTTTGGTCAGGGAATTGTCAAGACTCCTGGGGATTTTGGGTTGCGAAGTGAACCTCCATCGCATCCCGAGCTGCTCGATTGGATGTCGAGCGACCTCATGTCCCCCCATGCAGGCTCGACACCCAACTGTGTCGGTAACGGTGTGGGCTGGGCGTGGTCGCTCAAGCGATTGCATCGCCAGATACTAACTTCCGCCACGTATCAGCAGGTCAGCCATGTTCGCGACGACGGTGTTCGCATCGACCCCGAGAATCTTCTGTTGTGGCGCTCGAACCGTCACCGGCTGGAATTTGAATCCATGCGGGACGCAATGATCATGGTGACGGGGGAGCTCAATCGACAAATCGGCGGCAAACCGATGGCGTTACTCGAAGGTTGGACGCCGCGCAGAACGATTTACGGGTCCATCGACCGCATGGACACGCCCGCGTTACTGAGCACCTTTGATTTTCCCAGCCCGGCTTTCAGTAGTCCCCAACGCGGGGCGACAACCGTGACGCCTCAAGCTTTATACGCCATGAACAATGCTTTTGTGGTTGAAGCTGGCTCGCGCACGGCGCGCCGCCCCGAGTTAACCAACATCAGCGAGATTGGAATCCGCCTGTCGTTTTTGTATCACGTCTGTTTCGGTCGCCCGCCGACGGACGATGAAAGTAATCTGGCAAAGGGTTATCTGGGCGACCCCGTCGCACCGGAACGATGGGATAACTTCGTGCAGGGGTTGTTGATGACCAACGAGTTCATTTTTCTGGATTAATGGCCATGAAAAGCGATATTGTTTCAGCTGCCCGATCGTTATCCACTCGACGCGAAATGTTGGCTCGCTGCGGCACCGGATTGGGCATGGTCGCATTAGCGGGCATTCTTCAGGACGACGGCAGCTTATCTTGCCAGGCCGCTGAACCGGCCGCTAATTCTTGGGGTCCTCATGTTGCTGGACCGAATCCTTTAGCACCCAAACAACCTCATTTCACCGCCCGAGCCAAACATGTCGTTCATCTTTTCATGAACGGTGGTCCATCCCAAGTCGACACGTTTGATCCCAAGCCCAAACTAGACGCGTTACATGGCCAGCCGCTCCCGTCCACGAATCTGCGGACGGAGCGCAAAACCGGCGCAGCGATGAAGTCGCCATTTACGTTCCAAAAGTACGGCGAATCTGGGATCCAGGTCAGCGAATTGTTCGCCAAGACGGCGCAGCACGTGGATCAGATGGCGATTGTTCGCTCGATGTATGCCGAAGTGCCGAACCACGAGCCGTCTTTGTTGCTGATGAACTGCGGGGAAGGGCGTCAACCGCGTCCTAGCATGGGGGCCTGGGTTACCTATGGCTTGGGAACTGAGAATCAGAACCTACCCGGCTTTATCGTGATGTGCCCGGGTGGTTACCCAATTGTGAGCACTCACAACTGGCGCTCCGCATTTTTGCCCGGAGCGTACCAGGGAACCTACTTGGACACGAAGAATACGGAATTAGAAAAACTCATCGCCAATATCCGGAACGGGAAATTGCCGTTGGACGAGCAGCGGCGGCAATTGGATTTAGTGCAACAGTTCAACCGCCAACATGCGGCCAATCGGGAGCACGACGACCAGTTGGAAGCTCGAATCGAAACTTTCGAACTCGCTTTTCGTATGCAAAGCGAAGCGACGGAAGCATTCGACCTCAACCGAGAAACCCAATCGATTCGCGATCTCTACGGGGACACGCAGCATGGTCGGCAACTGCTACTGACACGCCGGCTGTTGGAGCGAGGTGTGCGCTTCATTCAAGTCTGGAGTGGGGCCGGCCAGCCCTGGGACAACCACAATGATCTCGAGAAGCTGCATCGACAGTTAGCCACCGATTGGGATCAGCCGATTGCCGCTTTTCTGACCGATCTCAAGCAACGGGGTTTATTCGACAGCACTTTGATTCTGTGGGGCGGGGAATTTGGACGTACGCCCGTGGCGGAATTGCCGGCACTTAACGGTCGGGATCACAATCATTATGGTTTTAGCTGTTGGCTTGCAGGTGGCGGAATCAAAGGCGGACAGGTCTATGGCGCGACGGACGAGTTTGGTTTTCAAGCGGTCGAGAAACCCGTTCATGTACACGACTTGCACGCCACGATGTTGCATCTGCTGGGTTTCGATCACAAGCGATTGACGCATCGTTACGCCGGTCGCGATTTCCGATTGACGGATGTTCACGGCCAGGTTGTTCCGGAATTGATCGGGTAATTGAAGTAGTAGGCACACTCGGTGTGCCGTAACGGCACACCGAGTGTGCCAACTACCCTGTGCCGCCCTTATTTAACTGACCAAGCACCCCGATTGAGTCCGGCGTCAACTCTGATCTATACTTCGAAACTATGTCTAGCTATTCGCTAACCCACCTCAAGCAACTTGAAGCCGAGAGCATCTACGTCATTCGGGAAGTTGTTGCCGAGTTTGAAAATCCGGTCATGCTCTATTCGGTCGGAAAAGACTCGTCCGTCATGGTTCAGTTGGCAATGAAGGCGTTTTATCCGGCCAAGCCTCCATTTCCATTACTGCACGTGGACACGACCTGGAAGTTTCGGGAGATGATCGCCTTTCGGGAGAACTATGCCCGCAAAGAACTTGGATTGGATGTCTTGGTCCACATCAACGACGAGGGCGTCAAGGCCGGCGTCGGCCCGTTTACGCATGGAAGTAAGTTGCATACTGACATCATGAAGACAGAAGGGCTGAAGCAGGCATTGAACAAGTACAAGTTCGATGCGGCATTCGGTGGAGCACGTCGGGATGAAGAAAAATCGCGAGCGAAAGAGCGAGTGTTTTCGTTTCGGGACAAGAACCACCGCTGGGACCCTAAGAACCAACGGCCCGAGCTGTGGAACCTATTCAACGCCAAAGTTCATAAAGGCGAAAGCATTCGCGTATTTCCGCTGTCGAACTGGACGGAACTGGACGTCTGGCAGTACATCCATTTAGAAAGCATCCCGATTGTGCCCTTGTATTTTTCGGCCCTTCGTCCTGTGGTGGATCGTGATGGCGTCTGCATCATGGTCGACGACGATCGCATGCCCATGCTCGCCGGTGAAAAACCACAAATGAAAATGGTCCGATTCCGCACCCTTGGTTGCTATCCGTTAACGGGAGCGGTCGAGTCGTCGGCCACCACGTTGCCCGATATTATCCAAGAGATGTTGCTTACGAAACAATCGGAACGTCAGGGGCGCATCATCGATTACGATCAGTCCGGTTCGATGGAAGAAAAGAAGAAGGAAGGCTACTTCTAAGAAGTCATCAATGAGCCATCAATCTGAACTGATTTCAACGGACATCCATGCCTATCTGCAGCAGCACGAACGTAAAGAAATGCTGCGGCTGCTGACGTGCGGAAGTGTTGACGATGGTAAGAGCACGCTGATCGGTCGCCTGCTTTACGATTCGAAGATGATTTATGAAGATCAGCTGGCCGCCGTTCGCCGTGATTCCGCGGTGCACGGCACGACCGGCGACGACTTCGATCCCGCATTGCTGACGGATGGTCTCAAGGCGGAACGGGAACAGGGCATTACGATTGACGTTGCCTACCGCTATTTTTCCACCGCGAAGCGGAAATTCATCATTGCGGACACTCCTGGCCATGAACAATACACTCGCAATATGGCGACAGGCGCATCGACTTGCGATTTGGCAATCATCTTGGTGGATGCTCGTTACGGCGTGCTCACGCAGACGAAGCGCCACAGTTTCATCGCCTCGTTGCTAGGAATTCGTCACGTGGTGGTGGCGATCAACAAGATGGACCTAGTTGACTACAGCCAAGACGTTTTCGATAGAATTCGCTCGGACTACAAGGAGTTCGCCGCCAGGTTGGACTTGCCCGATCTGCATTTCATGCCCATTTCCGCCTTGAAGGGGGATAATGTCGTCGAGAAGAGCGCCCATATGCCGTGGTATCAGGGCGGTCCCCTGATGCTTTTTTTAGAAACGGTTTACATCGGGTCCGATCGAAATTTCGAGGACTTCCGCTTCCCCGTTCAATATGTGAACCGCCCCCATCTCAACTTTCGCGGTTTTTGTGGCACGATCGCTTCCGGAATTGTACGGAAGGGGGACGAGATCATGGTTCTGCCCTCGCGGAAAACGAGTCACGTCAAGTCGATCGTGACTCACGATGGAGACCTTGATGAGGCATTCACTCCGCAGGCAGTGACTCTGACTCTCGACGATGAAATCGATATTAGTCGGGGGGACGTCATCGTTCGGCCCGGCAATGTGCCCCGTATCGATGACAAGTTCGAGGCCACGATTGTCTGGATGTCCGAGGATAAAATGACGCCCGGCAAGCAGTATTTGATCAAGCACGGAACCAAATCGGCACCCGGCTCCATTCATACGTTACGCTATCGCGTCGACGTGAATACTCTGCACCGCAGCCCGGCTGCATTTCTCGAACTGAATGAAATCGGTCGCTGTGCCGTCGCCTTAAATCAACCGATTGCATTCGACAGCTATCGGCGCAATCGCACGACGGGTGGCTTCGTCGTGATCGATCGCATGACCAACGCAACGGTTGCTGCTGGAATGATTCTCGATCGGCAGACAGGCGAGGAGCGTCACGACCATTGGGACGACTCACCCAAGGTGGAGACACTTAGCAATCAAGCAAGTGCGGTGACGGCCGCCGAACGCGCGGCACGGTTTTCACAGCGTCCAGTCACCCTGCTAGTGACCGGCCTCACCGGTACTGGTAAGACGACCATTAGCTATGCGTTGGAACGGCGTTTGTTTGACGAAGGCCGTGCTTCTACGGTGCTCGACGGGCAAAACATGCGGTTAGGGATCAGCAAGGATTTAGGATTCTCGACCGAAGACCGGTCCGAGAACTTGCGACGTAGCGCGGAAATTGCCCGAGTGATCAACGAAGCCGGCTTAATTTGTATTGCAGCGTTCTTGGCGCCGAGCGACGACGTGCGGCAAAAAGCCCGAGACGTAATCGGACGTGACTGCTTCATCAGCGTACACTTGACAGCACCCGAAGCGGTGCGGCGAGCACGCGATACCGATGGGCACTATCAACTAGCGGACTCCGGAGAAATCGCCAATTTTCCGGGCGTGTCGGCACCCTATGAGACGCCTCAGTCGCCAGATTTGCTACTCGAAACAAATGTACTTTCCGTTGATGAATGCGTCGAGCGCATCATGACGTTGCTCACGCAGAAGCGAGTACTGACCTAGTTGGTCCTTTTATCTCAATATGTTTACCGGCATTGTCGAAAGAGCCCTTCCCGTTCTTCGCATCATCGATTTGCCACCGGGTAAGCGACTGATTTTCGCCGTGGAACAAGCCGATCGGGTAGGCATTGGTGACAGTATTGCCATTAACGGTTGCTGCTTGACGGTCGTACAAATGGACGGCGATCTGTTGTCGTTCGACGCTGGGGAAGAAACACTGAGCCGCACCAATCTGGGTCAGCTGGCCCCAGGCAGTCTGGTCAATATCGAGCGATCCTTGCGAGTCGGGGATCAACTGGGAGGGCATTTCGTATCCGGGCACGTGGACGCGGTGGGGCATCTCGACGAACGTCAGGACCACGGCGACTGGTCCAAGATGTGGTTTCAAGTTTCTGCTCATCTCACCCGACAGATGGCGTCGAAAGGTTCGGTGGCCGTGGATGGTGTCAGCCTGACACTGGTCGACGTCGAATCCCATCGGTTTAGCGTGGCGCTTATTCCACACACGCTTCAAGTCACCACGCTGGGTAAATTGCTAGTGGGAGATGCGGTGAATATCGAAACGGATATTCTCGCGAAATACGTAGAACGATTGTTGAAGTAACAAACGCCGCCTGCCATGGAACAAACGCCATCCTGCTTGCCAGGGTGGTTTTTAATCCCATTATGGAAAGAAGTAACCAAAGGCGGCGTCGCTTGTGATAAACGCCATCCTGCTTGCCAGGGTGGTTTAACGGCTTTTGCACTACTGGAAGCATAAATTGCTTTGCGTGCCTCCGTGGCCTGAAAGGCCACATGGAATATTTTGTAGCTAGGGGACGTCTTTCGAATCTTACAACGGTCGGTTGTATGCTAAGTGTTCCTCCGGCATCCATTCGTAGCGCGAAGTAGTGCAAAGGCCGTTAAACCACCCTGGCAAGCAGGATGGCGTTTGGGCCAGGCAAGCAGGATGGCGTTTGGGTCGGGCAAGCAGGATGGCGCTGGGGCCGGGCAAGCAGGTCTAGCCATCCTTCACAGCTCCCAAATCGTATTCACCAAAGGTTCCCAAATAGCAACCGTTCATGAGAACATGCTTCATGTCATGAACATAAGCGATGTTGTTCATGTATGAAAGCGCGACGTCAATTGGCGCTTGATCGTGCCTAAAGCCAAGAGTCATGTGAAGATGATCCGGTATAATCCCGGCTCGCGACAATAGGTGCCCGCTCTTTGCGCTGACGCCGCGGATCATGTCCCGAACCTTCATCCACACCTCTGCACGAGTCTCGAGTATGCGCCAATCGTGCACGAGTACCAAATGCAGGTTCGAGCAATAACAACCGTGCGCTGAGAATCTCGGCTGCGAAAGATCGACTTCGGGACATTGAATTTGCAAATCAAGGAATAATGCGCGGAGTCGCTCGTCCGGTATGTCATGGTGCTTTACTTGCGAAGCTACATACGCTTCCAATTTGTCGCACTTCGTCGAGCCGATGCTTTTCAGATCGAAATGGCGCTGAAACGCTGCGGGCCAACGCGACCGAATCAGATACTGCAATCGTCCCTTTACCAGTCGTGTGATGCCCTGCGGCTCGATATGGGGCAGGGTACTCAAAAGGAACAGACTGGTATCCGGCTGCGTAAAGCGGTGGCGTAGGATTCGGATTCCGTCTGATTCCGTGACGAGCTTGAGATCCTCGAGCCAATCGTCTGTTAGGGGTGGATTCTTCCAGAAGAGAGTTAGCGACCAGTTGAGCTGATAGGCTGGAATAATGTTGTCCGTCGTGTAGATCGGCAAAAGCGAGGACATTTAGAAAGTCTAGCAGGCGACGGAATCAATACCAAGTGGGGGTATATTGTGTGATGTAATAAAGTATGGTCAAATAGTGCAGAAGC
>JANNPR010000293.1:0-1902 GCA_031400345.1 Planctomycetota bacterium
ATTTATGATTTGGACTCACCCCCGCCATGGGAGGCAGCGGCGCGTGAAGAACGTCCAGCACCTCTTTCGCCGGCTTCTGATAGTTGGTGCTTTGAGCCGATAGATGTGTAGCGAACAACCACGCTGCGAAAACAAGTAGAAAGGTCCGCATGGTACTGCTCCTCGTGCTGTGGTTTTGGCGAATCAGACCCAAAGACTATCGTGGTACGGAGGCAAGTTCAAGTGTCCTGGCATCGTGACTAAACTCGGGCGACTGCGTCACGGTTACGTTAGAGAACAACCTACCGTCACCGTGTTTTCCGTTGTCCCATTCGTGCGCAAGAAAGCAGGGACTAAAATTCAGCCGTTCCGAATGATCACCGCTTTACTCACGTTCGACGGTCGGGCTAACCTGTCCAAACCAGCTCCGACTTCGGGCGAACCACGAGAACCACAGCAGCATCGCTGAGAAGACAATGACCAGCGCGTCGCAAGTGAGTCCACTCGGTCGATCAGACCGACGCAGGCTGGCGCTGGGTCGTCGGATGTATTGATTGCGAGGAATTCCGTTAGCGGTACTCGATCATGCCCCAACTGCCGCAAAGCAATTCATGGCCACGCCGGTGTCCGAAAGTCTTGGCCCATCGATCACCACGAGTACCAATACTCTCGGAGGGTACCGTCGCCAGTGATGAACCAATTGGTCCCCTCTTTGCCATATGTCCAGTCAACGATCCCGTTCACTGTACCGGAGCGAGTCCAGCCGCGGCGCGCGCTCGAAAACCGAACAGAACGCACGTCGCCGGGTTCGAATCCGTCTGCGAGAATTGTCCACTGAATGGTTCCGTCGGCGCGACGGAGCTGCACTGTGCATGACACACCTTTGGCCGGCGAGTCAAACACTTCAAGTGAGCTTCCGCCCCAGATAGGCGTCGCCTGATCAGGGGGCCGTCCGTTGACTATTGCGGTTGGGCGTCCGTGGAAGGGACCATCGTCCATAAACGGCCGGAGAGGCATAAAGTGCCAGGCAGCGATCGCAAAGGGCAGGACGATTGCGGCAACGACGCCGACGATCCGCTTCGGCACTCGTTCGTCCTGCGGTTGTGGCACAGAGGCATTACTCTGGAACGGATTGTTCGGCATCACGTGAGAGCTTCTCCTCGAAAGCGTCCAGATTTACCGCCGTGATCACAATGCCTAGCTTTGGTGTTACTGTCGATAGGAGGGAGGCAGGGACACTGTCCGGCGTGCCTCGGGGACGGAATTCCGTGCTCATGGCGTCGCCATATAGAAAGTGTATCCGAGCGCTCTGAGCGTGTCGTTGATGGTGCTTCCCGCGAATGAACGTAAGAAACAGACAATTGGGGACATTGCGCGGGCAATACGATCCGCCAATGTTGAGTTTCTCGGTCGATCAGACCGACGCAGTAAAAGCAAATCCGAATTTTCCAAATGCACCGCCCGGTGCGACGGCACGCCGACGTGTGGGGAGGGTGCCGGATTGATCTGGGTTCCTATCTCGATTCTTGTTCCACTCAGTAATCGTCCGCCGTCGCAGGAAATGCATGATGCGTACGCGACAAGACCGATGCAATGCCAGCGTCATGTGCATTATCGACTGAATCGACAACCGCGCCCTCACGCACCCAGAGAATTGCTCCACATCCCTTAATGACTACGTCTAAATCAGCATCTTGATCATTCAGCCAATCTACAATTGCATCCACAAGCTCACGGGAATCGCCCAAATCGGTCACAAGCCACCGGAATGCAATCGTCTCCGTATGTCGATTAAGCCGAATTGCCTCGACGAGTTCTCGCATCACGCCGCGAGACTGGACTGCATGCACTGTATTGACACTATCGGTTCTTCGCGGAAGTTAGTGGCTAACATTCTGAGGAACGAGCTGCAGTTTTCCGCAG
>JANNPR010000342.1:0-2763 GCA_031400345.1 Planctomycetota bacterium
ATTCTGTCCTCGAAAGCACATTGAGTGGTTCGGATTCGCTCGAGGGACATAACAAGCTCGCCAACGATTGCCGGGTGGGACAAGCGATGCGCCGCGATGTGCCGGCCCACCAATTTAACTATTTGGGATCAATTTCATCAATCGGATCGGTCGGGTCCGACTGATCCGTCCGATGAATTGAATTTGGTGGGCCGGTGCCTCGCGTGCCCCACCCTACAACAAGTCAATAGCAGGCCGCTGAAAAGAATCGTTGCCGTCCCAAATACGATGATCAGGTTGTCGTGAATGGGTGTCCTCATAAAGGCGGGCAGTAGTTGAACGATCTCGGCGATCGAATGCCAGACGGGGGATGTCGACTCGGCGGAAGACAATCCATTCGTGGCGTCGGGGTTCGGCGCTCGAAACAGAGGCGATACCGTCAACCAAACGATGACGAAGACGCCTAAGGCGGTACTAATCGCCGCGGTTCGATTGGTGACTCGGCGCGACACCATGCCCAACAGAAATAGTCCCAGAATTCCACCACTGAGAATGCTTGCCAGTTTCCACCACGAATCAAGTGCGGATTTGACGTTAATCATGGCAATAGCGGCGACGGTGCTGAACGCCCCCATCACTAGCGTTGTCCCCCTTAATACACGAATGGATTCAATCTCGGTGGCACGTGGTCGAATGTAGCGACGATAGACGTCGCATAGGAACAGAGTTGCGCAGCAATTTAAATTCGAATCCATTGCCGCCGAACAGATCGCTGCCACGACAAGTCCTTGAAGCCCAGCCGGCAGCTGAGTTCCGATGAAATGCGGAAAGACATCATCGGGTTTCGTACCACTGGGGAGTAACTCTGGCTGAGCGCGATAGAAAACGAACAGTGCTGTCCCAATAAATAAGAATACGGCACTTAGGGGGATGTAGCACAAAGCTCCGATCCATACGCTGCGCACGGCGTCGCGATCACTTTTGGCGGTGATGTAGCGTTGGACGTAACTTTGGTCGATTCCAAAATTCTGCAGGTTTGACACTAAGCCAAAGGCGAATACCACCCACACGGTCGATAACGACAAACTTGATCCTGTGGATCCAAGGCTGAATTTATTTTCAGCTTGAGCTACTCGAAAGAGTTCGGCGGGGCCACCTGGAATCGCGAAGAGCAGCACGAGCAAACAAATAACAGCGCCTGCCACGAGCACGATTGCCTGCACTACGCCCGTCCACATAACCCCCTCTGTTCCACCGAAAAACGGATAGATTGTGACGACGACTCCACTGATCACAATCAGCGTTACGAGTTCCAAGCCGACGAGTGGCTTCAGAGCCAGGGCCAGTAAATAAAGAATGGTGCCTAGCCGCGCGAGTTGTGTTAGCAAGTAACAAACGACCCCGTAGGTCCTGGCCCAAGCGCCGAAGCGAGCCTCTAGATGATGGTATGCGGAAAGCTCGCCCGTTCGTCGAAAGAATGGCACGAACCACAATTGTGCTGCAACAGCCGCTAGTGGCAGAGAAAGCGCGAACACCAACGGATTCCAGTCGTTGTTGTACGCCTTGCCCGGATTGGCCAAGAAGGAAATGCTGCTCACGTACGAACCGAAGATCGCTAAACCGACGGCCCAGCCTGGTAATGATCTGCCAGCCGCCATAAACTCATCGGCCGACTTGTTTCTCCGAGCAAACCAACATCCGAACCCTACGACAACTAACAGGTAGCAGCCGAGCACCAACAAATCCAGGACGGGAAGCTGTGGCATAGAATGGATGACTTGCCGCGCGGCATTAAATAACTTGCGCTTCGAGTTGGTGGTGCGGTCAATCGGTTTTTTCCGCGCCCGCCTTCTTGGTGCCGATTTCACCTTTCTCAGTTCCCTTCGCGGGCGCGTTTTTCTTTTTCTTATCGGCTTTCGGGTCGAGTGTTAACTTGTTGGCTCCAGAGATCGTTACGCGATTCGCGTATACATTCGCTTTCTGCGGAGGAGTTACCCAGCCCTCGACCACGACGTCATCCCCTTCCTGAGCCCAAGTATAGTCATTTAGCTCAAGCGTGATCTTCGCATCGTCAGCAACTTCTGCCTCGACGACGGTACCACTCGCTGAAACAAAAAGCCTGCCCTTCTTAATTCCCGATACTGGTCCCGCTACTTGGTACGCCTGTGTCTCGAGGGCAGCCTTCTTTTTTTTCTTGGTTTCCTTTTCCGTGGGATCGGTAAAGAGGTTGCCCGCGATTCCCCCCGTCTCCGCGATCAGGCCTATTTTGGAATCCTTATTAGGCGTAAAAACCTTCAACTCACCGATGGGTTCGTGAGCACGCCCCTTCTTATCAAGGTTGGCAGAGAACTGAACGAAAACGCCTGGTCGCAGCCACGATGGATGAGCACTATTCTCGTACACTATATTGTCTTGAATTTCTCGCCGCATGGGAGCCTTAACCAGCCACTGATCCCCCGCTTCTCCCACGACGTACAACACGTCACCGCGAATGGCTTTGAGCTTACCCGACAAGCGAACGTCCTCGCGCTTGGGAGGCGCCTGCGCGTATGTTTTCAAGCTTGAGGTAGCTAGAAAAACCGTGAGCAACAGCGAACTAAGTCGATATGGAATAGCCATGGCAAGATGCTCTCTTCGCGGGCAATGTGGGGCAGCCGGAATGATTAGGGACATTTCAGGATAGCGTACCTCTGGGGCTCGGGCCAGAGAATCGTCGGGCCACAGGTATCCTTGTTGGCATGGCTTCAGGTTAAACCGCAAGGCAAGCTCGTAGGATCGTCGCCA
>JANNPR010000422.1:0-6022 GCA_031400345.1 Planctomycetota bacterium
GGTGGCCGCGTCGATGGCGCGCGGCAGGGGCGAGCGGATGTCCAACTGGCCGCCGGACAGGTTCAGGTAGAAGCGGTTGGCGCCACCGCCGAACAGCCCATCCTGATGGTCGCCGTACAGCGACAGGCTCATCACGTTCGCCGTGGCGATACGGTTGCACCGAAGTAAAGCTGTATCCCGCGCCGAAAAAGTCGCCAATCATTCCGGGTTCACTACCATACGCGCCTCGGCCGGCACCGAAGGAGTCAGCCAAGTAACCGTATCCTTGCGGATCATCGGACCCAAGGCCCTGTCCCATTCCCATGTCTTGGCCCACGCCAGCGCCTGACTCCCAACCTGGTGAGGAAAACTCATCCTGGCAGCATCCAACGCTCTGTTGCGGAGTGGGACAGCACGGACACGAACGGGGCCGGCGATAACTAACAAGCTGTTCTTCGTCGTCCGACGAATCAGCGACCAGCTTGTAGACGGTAGCTTGCGGGCTGGCAGAGAAATTGTCATTGGCCAATGCCGCGCCTGTTCCATTTAAGAAACAGACTAAGACAAAATGCGTCCAGACCTTCATCGTACGTCCTCCTGACGTTTATCTGCCGCCACTAGCCGTCCATGGCTTATAGCCCGTTCGTTGCGCTGGGCACCGCCCGATTCTGACTCGCTAACAACCTTGGTTCGGCGGTGGAGTCCTCCTGTCATTACGTTTGTTGTGTTAGGATGGGCACTTTTGCCGGTTTTCTCATCTGTGAGTCGCGGAACAGGTTAAGCGCTTGTAAAGAGGCACAAGCTGCGAAAGCGATTACGTTGACGGGGGCTGCAGGGGTCGGTAGAGTTTGATTGCGGACTGGTCTATCCACTTCGACGTGTCTCTCCCCCACAATGGGGCTATTGCTGTCCGCATTGGAAGCCAGCGCTAGGTTGAATCGAATCGAGAGAAACATATGAATATGGCTACCGGTTTTTCCGGCCGATGCAGGATGTTTACATTCACCACTTTAATGCTGTTGGCGTCTGTCGAATCGTCATCGATCGCGGCACATCCCGAAAGTGACGAAGTCAAGCAGTTGCTTCAAAAGGGGGTGCGATTCATCGAACAGAATGCTGGAAAGGAATCCAATGAATTTTACAAGCAGCTCGGTGGAACGTGCGTAACGGCGTTGGCGATACTTAAGAACGGCGCTGACGAATCGCATCCGCTTATCGCCGACGCGATAGGCAAGTGTCAACGTTATCAAAGCAGTTCTCAGGGATGGTCAGAGAACAACTACAGCATGGGTCTGGCGATTATCTTTTTATGTGAGCTCGACCCAGTTCGCTTTCGGGCCGAAATCGAGCGGCTGATGGCGGACATGCTCGGCCGTCAAATCCCAGGCGGGGCCTGGACCTATTCCGGGGACCCGATCGGTGACACATCACAGACACAGTATGCCTCGTTGGCGATGTGGATTGCGTTCCGGTCCGACATTCCCGTACCCACTGCCGCTGTGGAACGCTGCTGCAATTGGCTGATTCGAACTCAAGCGCCGAATGGCGGATTCACCTACAAGGGTCAGGACCCCGGTAGTTTCACTCGCCAGGAGCAGGACGCAAACCGCATGACGCCTACGATGGGGGCTGCTGGCACCGGGAGTCTCTACATCTGCAGTGAAATCCTGGGATTCATCCAGCCACCTGATGCATCGATCGAAGGTCTGCCTTCAGCGGTTAAAGAGGTGCGTGCCAAAGGGCAAGGCGTGCAAACGGATAAAGTCGATCCCGTGCTGTTGCGAAAGGCCGTTTCGGACGGCAACCGTTGGCTTGCCAGCAATATGCCAACCAGCGTCCAAATGCAACAGTATTACTACATGTACTCACTCGAACGATTCCAAGCGTTTCGCGAGTTATCTGAGTCGAAGTTTGAAAAAGAGCCGTCTTGGTACAACAACGGTGTGCAGTTTCTCGCAACGAACCAGGCGGCGGACGGCAGCTGGAAAAGCGGTGAACAAGGGCCCGTAATCGACACCGCCTTCGCAATCTTGTTTCTACTTCGGAGTGCCCGCAAGACCATTGCAAAAATTGTCTTGGAACAAGGGGTGTTGGTGGGTGGCAAGGGGCTGCCCAAGGATCTGACCAACATTACCTTGAACAGCAATGGCAAAGTTGTAAAGAGTGAATTTAGCGGCGCCATCGAAGATGTACTGAAAATACTGGAAGATCCCAAGAACCCACGAGATGAATTTAACTCGGATATACCAGAAGAAATACAGATTGAAATGGACCCAGCAAAGCGAACTTCTCAAATGGCACGCCTGCGACGATTGGCGATAAGCGGTTCGTTCCAAGGTCGGCTAACGGCTGTCAAGTCTCTCAGCAGAGTGCGTGACTTAGAAAATGTTCCGGCGCTGATTTTCGCCCTCAGTGATGGTGACACCCGAGTCATTTATGAGGCGCGCATGGGCTTGCGTTTCATTAGTCGGAAATTCGACGACTTCGGGCCGTTTTCTGACGAACGGAGTGAACAAGAAGTAAGAGATGCCCAGCGAAAATGGGGCGAGTGGTTTAAGTCCATTCGGCCCGACGGTGAACTACTGGAGTGAGTAACATCCTGGGAAATTGGAACACGGATCCCGGCTAATCAACCCTAATACGGGACTGGCGGCTGCTTCAAGAAGTCCGTGACGGTCTCTATTTTCTTCTCTTCTTCTTGTTGAAAGAGACCTCCGAAAATGCCTTTCTTAGGCTCAGTTTTCTTCTTGTTAAAAGTTGACCGCGAACGGGAGGAGCGGCTCGAAGTCTGCCGGTTGGCACTGCCAGTCTGTTCGTCTTTGGTCCAAGGCATTAGGGTATCCTTGGTCTTGCCCATAAACTGTTTCGTACCGTTGTTCATTTTTTCCCAAGTTGATGGCTCCGCGTTGCGTTTAGACGTCGACTTTTCTGATTTGGCCCAAGATGGCAAACTCGGCGCAGACATCTTGGGAAGCGACCAAGATGATTTCGTTTCGTCACTGATCCTGGCACGACTTCCCGGCACATCGTCTTTTTTGGCGAAGGGATTAAGACTGGAAAGGGTCCACGCCTCGGCCGCTGACAACGCGGGCGTTACCGCGAGCAATCCTAAACAGGCCAGTACAGCGATAATACTCTTCATCGACGTGGTCTCCAGACGATGGAACGTCCACGAACAACGTGGCAGACAGATCGCCGCACTACGAACTACGACCTGCGTCCCGGAGTTTGTCAAAATCGCTGTAGACTGTCGAGATCATTTTATAGGCAACTGGCACGCCAGCAACGGCACAGAAAATGGTGATGTTCGAACCGCTAGCGACGGAGCACGATTGACACGCATTCGATAGGTTTCGGCTGATCCGTTGATGGCTAAAACGTAAACGAAGTCCGTGTGTCGCCAGACGCCAACACTAAAGCCCGAAATATAAATCGGGTCCTGTAAGAGCGAGGTGGGCAATTGGCTACCCGCTTCACAACGACTCACAAAGAGAAAAATCTCCTCGGAACCATCTTGGCGGTAATCGTAAACAACCGATTGCGCATCGAGACTCGTTGGCACCGTTTTCCAGCGGCTAGGTTTGCGCAGCGAGTCGCTGAACGCAGGTGGATACGCGGTTTGCGCCGATCGACTCATCGATTGCCACGGGCTAGAGGATAGCCCCGCAATTAAGCCCACCGCCTCACGGCCCACACTGTCTCGTGTGAGACCATCGCTAGGAAAAACAATCCACATCCCCACGACGGCCGCGGCAACTATGCTTGCCAAAGCCAGAACGCGCCGACGCGAAAAATGTTTTCGACGCCGAGCAATTCGATCCACCTCGGCCCGTAACACTGGTGCGTCGTTCATTCCCGACGCATTACCTTTCGAATTGATGGTGATCGAACCAATACTTCCGACAACTGCTTCCTCTGGGAACATGGACAACAATCGATCTCCAATATCGGCAGGAATGGTTACGTCGTGAAGTGCCGATCGCAGGGAGCGATCCCATTGTTTTACTCGTTCGAACTGCGCTCGGGCGTTGCTATCTGTTGCCAACAAAGCCCTCAATTTCTCGCAATCGGACGAGGCGATATCCTGGTCGTTCTCTCGGCAAGAGTTCATTTGTTCAAACGGGGATGGTGGATTCATCGTGGGCTCGCTCACGCCGGGTTACGCTCCAGTGGCGCGTTAGAATGGTCGGAATGGGTCACGGAAACTCCGGGTTGCGTTGGATTTCGACTTAGCCCGTTCGCAACCGCCGCTCCGCATTCAGCGGCGACGATTTTGTTGCGCAGGTGGGATTTGGCACGTGATAGGCGGCTCATAACCGTGCCTATGGGAACTTCGAGCTGCGCCGAAATTTCCGCATAACTTAGTTCCTCAAAATAAAACATCAGTAAGACAACTCGAAAATCCTCCGCCAAGTCAGCCAAAGCCGATGCCAATAACTCTCGGTCGATTTCCTGACCAGCTACAGGAGGTTCAGGAACCAAAGCCATATCAAATTCTAAATCGCACGCTAAGGCTCCACGACGGACACGTTTACTTTTCAAAAAACACGACCGGGCAACTGCCATTAGCCAGCGATCAACTCGATCCACGTGACGCACCTGGGATAAGCGCTGATGAGCAATTAAGAACGTTTGCTGGCAAACGTCGTCGGCGTCCGCGCTACATCCAGCGAGCCGATACGCGTACCGGTAGATCGTTGCGTGATGCTGCCGAATGACGTCGCGAATCTCCAACGCAGATTGCGGTTCAGCCATGCGCCATGTTCCGTCCCTTCGACCTTGGTAGGGCAACCTAAATACCGAGCCGTCTAAAACATTGAGCCTTCCCAGGGCTGTATTATTCCCGGAACAACGTACGAATGCGAATGAGTCCTATATCAAGCCGAAGCCCAAAGTTTGATATTGCGCACTTTCGCCGTACTTTACGCTGAAAGCGTTCAATTCCAATATAAGTGCCGCATAGCTTGCGGACGAAATTCTTGAGGCGGTGGGAATATCTCGACCGGATGCTGGCTCAATTGGGTATGGACCGTCTAATGAATTGGAAATGCAGCACGAAACGAAGGGATATTGCCATGACGAAGCTAAGTTGGTTGTTTGTTTTGGGAGCGGGTCTCTTGATTGCCGGGTGCAGCGAAGTAACGCCCCCTGCAAATACCACTGCGCCGCCCGTTACGCTGCCAGGCGATGCCGACTCCACGGAACGCCCAATGTCGCCAGTAGAACCGACGACGACGACCTCAGAGCCTGCATCGAATTCAGCTGGCGAAAAAGCCTCTGAAGCTTCGCCTGCACCCGCGAACACAGATGACTCATCGGATCAGGAGAAACCAACAAATCCGTAACTAAGAGTGAGCGTTATCGGTCAGTCGATTTCGATCGAGAGGCGGGTATCGGCCCGCCTCTTTCTATTTCTTGATTGCAAACAAATCCATGGAGCCTTAACTTGTGAAGGCATTTCGAGTACCGTGGTAATGCTACCTACGGTCCTACCGTGGTTTTTGCGTTCCTTGACTTAACAACTTTGAGCAAATGGCAGAATCCCATTCAATTCAACGCCTCCGGAATCGGTGAATCGAGGGCATCTGATGCAAGGTTCGTTTATGGAAGTGATCCGACTCCCAGGCTGGCTTGTGATTCGACTGGCGCCACCTGATGATTCACTGGAATTGGCGGACGCTTTGTGGAACTTAATGGAACAAGAGTCTACTTTTCGCGTCGTCCTGGAACTCGATCAGTTAAAGGTCCTCCGCAGCCGTTTAGTGGGAGAGTTAGTCCGGCTTCATAAGCGCATTCAAGATTGTCAAGGGTCGATTCGCTTATGCGGGCTCTCGGAGGCCAATCAAACAGTTCTCAAAATGAACCGACTCGATAACCGCCTTCCGCATTACGCCGATCGCACCACTGCAATTGCGGAGTGATTTGCAATTTTCTTCTAATAGCGGCAGTGGTATGCATGTCGGATAGGCTTCCGATGAGCCACGAACCAACTTCTAAACCTCGAGCTCCTGAACAATTGAGTAAGGATGCACTCGCGATATGG
>JANNPR010000444.1:0-6231 GCA_031400345.1 Planctomycetota bacterium
CGCCCAGGCTGATTTTCGCAACGGCGCCCGCAATTACGGCCAGGTTCCGTTGAATCAGCCAGGAATTGACGGCTCGGGCAGGACAGGTGTTCAGCCAAACCAGAGTGTGCCAGGAGTTACTGGCCGAACCGGAGTTTCCGGTTCAGCAGATGTAAATGCCGACGGCGGCGCGATTCGCGGACGCGCGAATGTGGACTCGAATACCGAAGGCAACATCCTTCCTGAGGCGCCCAAGGCCACAACTACGAATCCTTAAGGCAACGGAAGTAATACTCAACTCGACTCATTAGGCACGTTCGTTTTTCAGCGAACGTGCTTTTTCATTTCTTGAGGTGCTAAAGAGGACACAACTACGAGGTCTCAGAGTGTCAACGAGCAATAGTTCTTACGCCTAAGTGATCGTATCGAGCTTGGCCATTTCCTAATCTTATCGGTGACAACCTGTCATACCCTGTCGATCAGTACGCGCATCCAGTTTCATCGTTCGCCAGCCAGGGTTGACGTGACGCGTCTCGGATGACGTTCAGCTAGCATTGAATAGATCGCCCATTCTAAGCGTTGACAGACTTAACAGGTTGTTTTGGTGTGGTCCAAACACGTAAGCGTTGCGTTTCAAGAAGGGTTTGCGATTTCACTAATTTTTAACTAAGCGTGGCATTGAACGTGCGTTACCTGAATAGTTCCAGCCTGCGATGTTAGCGGGCTTATTTATAACGACTAGTGAAGGCATTGCCTGTCCGTGTCGTTATCTCATCTGTCAAAGGAGTTTTGCTATGCGTAGACAATGTATCGGGATGATTTGCTTGTTAAGTCTTTCAACGGTCAATGTAGCTTCGGCTCAGGGTCAAGCCGGACAAGGTAAAGGCGGTAAAGACAAAACCGATCAACCGGCCGAAGGCGTGGGGCGATCAGGGCAAGTCGGAGAACAGGAAAAAGGTAAAGCGGGACAGCCAGGAAAAGGAGTGGGGCGGTCGGGCCAGGCGACTGATCGTCGCTCAGAGGCCGGAGAACCAGGCCGTGAGTTGACTCGTCACACAGGGCAAAACCGCAGTGCGAGTGGTGACGAACAGATTGCCGCAATACTCTACGCGTGCGATCGAAACCAAGTCGAGCTCGCTGAATTCGCAAAGGACCGACTAAAGTCCGAACCAGCGCGCGAATTCGCCGAGATGATGGTGAAAGAGCATAAAAAGAGTATGGAAAAACTTCAGAAACTTGCGGGCACGTCCGCAACAGAAACCTCAGGCAGATCAAGCAGAGATCCAAACTCCGTGCGTGAAGACGGAGCGACAGCGCCTGGGCGCACTGAGTCTCCTGACGGCGCCAAGACACGAACAGATAAGACAGCGCGTGTTGCCACTGACGCAGCAAACGCTGCTGGCGGTGGCCGAGATGCTATGGTTGGACAGTTGAACTGGGTTCAGATTCACCAGCAGATCGCCGACCAATGTCTTGCTAGCACGAAGGCCGAACTAGAACGGCATGAAGGCGAGGATTTCGACAAGGCATACATCGGTCAGCAGCTTGGAGCCCACATGGCGATGGTAGACCATCTCAAAGTGTTTAAGACTCACGCTTCTGAAAAACTGACTGGCCAATTGGACGCCTGCCTGGAAGGGGCGACTTCTCACCTCGACCACGCACGTAAAATCATGGAAGAACAGAAGGAAGGATCGAGCGAACCAAGTAGCAACCGCGAGAATCGCGAGAACCGCAAAGAAGGTCGCAAGGAAGTCCGCAAGGAAAAGTCGTCGAACTAAACGACTAAACAACGACAAGTGCAATGTTAGATTGCAGCCGGGGTTGCATCAGGCGCCCCGGCTGCATTTTTTATTCAGGTCAGCATAAGTCGGGGCGGAAAGCAGAGAATGGGAATTGCCAATGACAGCCAACCTAATATGGTGCGAAACCAACCCAATGGAACGGTGTCGTCTCGTGTCGGCGGATGGTCGAGGCCAATGAACATGACTAATGCTAACATTATGGAGAGCCCGTACACTCCTGCGTACAGAATGTACGCAACGGCAAATAAGATGAATCCGCGAGCAATCAGGCGAGCTCGCTTTCCAAACAGGGTGTAGATCACGTGACCGCCATCTAATTGGCTGACTGGCATCATGTTTAGAGCAGTGATTAGAAATCCAACCCATCCGGCCATAAAGTATGGGTTTAGTTGTCCATTGGGAATTCCTAAATCAGGCGCATAACCGGGGATTGGAAATATCTTCATCGCCCAACCGACAGCAAGAGGCATGTCCAATCGGAAGAGACTTGGCCCAACACTTGATAAATCGAGTTGCTGAATACCAATCCACATTATTGGAACCGCCACCACAAGCCCGGCCAGAGGGCCGGCCAGACCGATATCAAACATCTCACGACGGTTTGCTTTAAGCCCATCCATACCGATGACGGCCCCGAGTGTTCCAATTGGCGAAATGGGTAAAGGCAGGAAGTAGTGCCAGGAAGCCGGAACGCGGTAGCGGACTGTCGCCAGGAAGTGCCCCATTTCGTGGGTAAGTAAGATGGCAAGGGTACAGGCCATATAAATCAGGCCATCCTGCCAATGCGCCACAAGCATGCGACGCACCGGCATTAAGCTCTCGAACACCCACACTTGGCCAAAACTACCAACGGGGTTCCAAGCGGCGGCGCCGGCGAAAAATGTCGACACACAGGTCAACAGAAACAACACCGTTGGGAGCATTCGCCGTGGTCGTCGTGCACTTAAACCCCTTGGTTCGCTGTCCCTGGTAGGTTGCCCGGAGGCGGTGGTTGCGAAGGGCTGGCCGGAGGGTGCTAGCGAGAGTTGCTGTAGTTCCTTGTGAAAATGTTCCATATTCAAAGAATACACACCTCCACTGTTAATGGCCACGCCGCTAACGACGTCTCACCTGGACGGCGAACTTGACGCCCGGCTTGGATTCTGGGAAAAGTCGCTTTGAACCAGCCCCGGATCATCACGGACGACATTCTGTCTTGAAGCCTGAATCGCACGCCAGGGGATTATTCGCGTTCGTAGGCACAATCCGTGTGCTGTCCGCTTACGGCACACGGATTGTCCCTATCACCCACCGTGCAGGAGTGACGATTTATGACCTCATTGCCTCCGGACTTTCCACGCTGCATCAGGGAAATCTTGTGCGCGGTTCGCAATGTCGAGGGCTGGCTTTCGGATCGCGAGATTCATTTCCTGGCCCTGGCCGCTGCCTGTCCTACGACTAGCGGACGAATCTTGGAAATCGGTTGCTATCATGGAAAATCAACGATCGTACTCGCCAAGGCGTCGGAACTGTCGGATCACGCTGGCTTAGTATCAGTAGATCCAATTTCCCCGGATCACCTGAGCAGAAATTTGCAGCAGGCTGGCGTTCAGCGCCTGGTTGAATTCCATCAGGCTAGATCCCAACACTTTTTAAGACGCTGGAAGAGTCCCATTCGTTTGCTCTGGCATGATGGTGCCAATCAATATGATCTAGTGAAGGAAGACCTGCAGCAGATTGTTCCTCACTTGGCGGACGGAGCGGTGGTAGCATTTCACGACGTGCTGAACACTTCGGGAGAACGGATCCGGGTCTATCTGGAAGAGGTGTTGGCGTCGGAACACTTTGGCCCTGTTGGCGTGTGCGGCTCGATCGGTTGGGGGATCTTTCGCCGCAAGCCACAGCAGACTTGTGAATACCGAACGAGCAAACAACGCTTACTGCGAAAATTGAAACGGTTGCTTCCGTTTCATTCGAGCAAGAACGATGCGGGACGATTGTCTCGGTCCCACTATCGCTTACTACGTTGGATGGTACCCCACGGGAACATGTCCCCCGAGTCTTGGTTGCGCAATGTAGCATGATCGTTCGTGACCTAGGAGTGAGCCACTTCTTGGCATCCTCTTTTAGGCTGCGCAACGTAAACCGTTTCGTTTTCGTTTCCTTTCGAGGATTTGATCGCAGGCTCGACATACGGATTCAACCGAAATTGCCTGCATTGCTAGATTGTCTGCAGTTCGTCTCTGTCGGCTGGTTCCGGTCTGAAAGTGGTCTTGAACCGGAAGGTGTTGATTACCGTAGGGTCCTGAGTGCTGCCATCTAGTGGTCCCGTGCAACGCCACGCAGGTCGTGTTGACTGCCACCGCCATGTGCATCGGTCCCGAATCACAGCCGATGAAGATTTCTGCCTGTCGCACTAGTTCAGCTAGTTCAAGCAGCTGAGTACTTGGTGCTAAGATGCCATGTCCGCCGGATGACGTTAATATTTTTTCAGCCATCCGTCGTTCCCGCTCGCCCGCCCATGTCACGACCGTCGGCAGATTCCAAGTTTCTCCCAGGTGCCGAGCCAATTTGCCGAATCGCTCGAGAACCCACAAGCGAGATGTCCAGCCGGCACCCGGATTGACAACCGAAAATCCGCGACCCAAATGGGCTTCGCGAATGAACTGAAGAATCTTTTCGGGCGCGGTGGGAGACGCCGGAAGACGAAATTCGACGATTGGCTGCGTGATGCCAAGGGGAGTCAACAGCTCTAATTGACGATCGACCAGGTGCTCGCCGACGGGATTTACAAACTCGTTATTGAGCCACAAACTAATTTCACGACCTTGAGGGCTAGCAAAGCCGATCCGACGTTGTACTCCGGATAACCAGCCGGCGAGTGCACTTTTGGTTAAACTTTGCGGATCGATCACTAGATCCAATTCTAAGGCGCGCAGCTCCCTGCGCAGCCGTCCAATTTCCGTTAGCGACTTTAGCCAGCGGCGGCGGGCCACGATGACCTGATCAACGCAAGCGTGTCCCTGCACCATAGGCGCCGCGGCCGGTTCCACCAACCAAGCTAAAAAGGCATGTGGGAAATGACGGCGCAGCGCGCAGAGCACCGGCAACGTCAGAATGGTGTCACCAATGGCGCCCAGACGTGTGATTAAAATGCGGGGAGAACCATTTTTACCCATAAACGTCTCGGCTAGTCGGGGATTCATTGTTAAAGAAAATGGGGCATCGCATTACTTAGCGGATGGATTGGTGGAGGGGGCGGATGCTGCTGCGGCAGGGTTCTTAGCGGGCTCAGACGTGTTGGTCACTACCGGAGTTGCCGCAGTGACTGCTGGTCCGTTTATCTGGGGCGTCGGCACCTGAGGTGCCGGGACAGCTGCACTACTTGGCGCCATGGGTACGGGTTGGAGGTTAATCGGCTCGTGCAACCCAGCCGGCTGTACTCCTTGGCCAGGCATTTCGGGACGTGGCCCAAATAGGAACTCGTCATAATAAGAAACTTGACCCTCCACCTTAGTCTCTGGCGGTGCGTCCGGGAGGCCGATGGCTCCAATAGGCATAGCCAGTTGCGATCCGGAAACTTGAAAATCTTCGTAGATTGTTCCGCGTTGAAATGGACCGGCGCCGAGCACCCAAGTGTCGCGAGCAGTACTCGTCGCCTTGGAAATACCGGCCTGCCAAACCGGGTTCCGGGTGGCTCGGTGGTAAGCGAATGCACCGATTTTCGCTGCTCCAATTAGCACGTTCCGCTTAGCCAGGGAGATTTCAGGAATCGCGGGGATCGGTGGAGTATTGGGCATGTACATTGTCGCGGAACTAAGTAGATTCGTCGCTGGAATGCCGAAAATCACCTCGTTGTTATCGGTACCCACCGCCCCTAAACGGGCCTCAACGATGTAGTCCGCCTCTTCCGGCTTGTCCTGTAGTAAAAGGCCCGCAGCCACCATCTGCTGACGCAATGAACTAATCACGTAGTCAGCACTCACAAACCCAAGCCCCTTTACATTGCCAATGAACTGGGGATCTTTGGTGTTTTGTATGTAGCGAGTGTCGAAATGCACTTTCTGGTGTGAAAGCGCACTAAAGTCGATTTGAGCGACCGCACGATCCAGGGCATCCGACATGAGCAACTGTTCCGTTGCAGTCCGTGCCTTCGTAGCACCGCAACCCGTACATAGGATAATTGCGGTGCACGCAATCAGAGGAAATGCGTAAGCAAACACTGTCGCGTGCAGGGATCTACACGATGGTGGAACACAATGTGCCCCGATCGAAGTGTCATTGTTCGCATGCACAGCCTCATCAGCGCAATGGGCCAGTTGTTGATCCCAACGAGTTGAGACGTGCTGTAATAAATTGATGTTGGCTATCACTATCCGCTCTTTTGAAAAGGGCGGGGGAGTATAGCTAAACGACACGATCCTCGAAACGCGAGGCCTCACCAAGGAATTCAAGGGATTCGTCGCCG
>JANNPR010000478.1:0-3385 GCA_031400345.1 Planctomycetota bacterium
GTTTGAAAGAGTTTTTGGGGCGTTTCACCATCAGCCGCCTTAATTAATAAGGCACCGCCGTTGGACTCCACATCGAACGCGGCATAAATCCCACCCGTCGTCATCGTTTCCAAGAGCTTTCGCCACGGCATACCCATCTCGGCCTCAATTGCCGCCACTCCAGCCTTAAACTGCAGAAATTGTTTCGTCTCCGTAGATTTGCGGTAATCATCCGAGGCCTGGATTTTCTGGCTAAGTGGGTGGTCGATGACTAGTTCCAAAATGGACTTAACATCGCTTACCTCGAAGTAAGCCACGGCGGATGGGGGAAATAGCTCGGTAGCGGATTTTTCAGCTGACACGGCAGGGTCCGCACTCAACCAGCTAAAAACACCCAAGCCAATTAATAGCAACTTGCGACACACGAGTCGTCGCGAAAACGCGCGATTTGACATGATTTCTTCCCGTTACCTGAACAGCCGCAGATCCGTACAAAATGTAAAATCGGTGCCGTGATTATACCCGCAGGCTAGTCACCCTGTTTCACGCTTGGAAATGAGCCCAACTCTGCATTGAACTTCGGCGTGAACAGGGACACAATGAAACTTACCTGCAGACGGGCAAGTTAAGGGAGACGTTTCCAATGATACGAAACTACCATGTCAGTTTGAAATGCCGTGCTCTAAGTCGGGCACTAATTTTAGCTGTCATCGCGTGCTTGGTCGCGACGCAATTTGCCGCAGGGACAACCATCACCGTGAAGAACGGCAGTCAATACCAAGGCAAGTTTGCGCTTTTGGCATCGTTGGCCGAATCGCCGCTGAAGCCAAACGGCAAAAATGGCGAAACGGTTTTGAAGTTGATTGCCTTTATTCATGACGATCTCCGGCGCACTTACGTCTCCAAACAAAACGTGACGGCTGTTACCGAGGATCCACCGGTTGCTCAAGAGAGAATCAAAATCGAACAAGTGGTGGCGCAGGCCGGTCGCCGAATTGGCAGTCTTGGTCCGATTTTGGGGATCACCCCGTTCGATAAGTTCGGTCGCCGCACCTTTACAACGTCGACCGAACAGGGCCGGTTGGACATCGTTCAAGGCATCACAGAGATCACTTCGACCTACACGAAAATCGAGGGCTTGTTGGTTAAGAACCCGGTGGTCTGCGAAACCCGTATGGCGACCACCTCTCTGCCACGCGAAACACTCAGCTTGATTCTAGCAAACTTTATCGACCCCAAGAGTTTCGAAGATCGGCTACGCATAGTGCGTTTATATACTCAGGCCGAACGTTACGAAGATGCCAGGGAAGAATTGAAACTTCTGCTCAATGATTTCTCGGACAGGGCCGAACTGGCAAAACACGTTTCGACGCTCCATCAACTCGGCGCAAATCGACTGGTCCGGGAAATCGAGCATCGTAGCGAGGCAGGTCAACACAACTTAGCCGTCAAAATGCTTGCAAGTTTCCCCGCTGAGGACGTGGCCGGAGAAACATTAATTCGCGTGCGAGATAAGTTGGCGGAATACGAAAGACTTCGAAGCCAGGGGAAAAAGACCATCGATTTGATCGACGAGCATCTGGCAAAAGTGAGCGATGCTCAATCCAAAGAAAAACTACAGCCGCTATGTGACGAGATAAAAAATGACCTGAACTTTCACAATCTGGACCGTTTTGCAGATTACCTTCGTTTAGCTGACGATCCGCAACTCTCACCCGATCAGAAATTGGCGATCGCCGTCGGTGGTTGGTTATTGGGCAGTGGAGGCGGGGGAGAAAACTTGGCGGTTGCACTGTCGCTGGTGCAAGTTCGTGACGATATCCGCAGCTACCTGCGAGGAGAACGCAAGGCTGACCGCGACCAAGCATTAGAAAACAGCCGCTCTCTGGAAACGAATACGCCAGAATATGTAGCGAAGATTATCGCCCATATGAAGCCGCCCATTGACACCGAGCCGTTGTTCGTGGACAGCGTGGTCGGGCTCTTGCACCTGACCGTGAAGGGAATTGACGATCAGCCGGAGTTCCATTACTTGGTACAGCTGCCCCCCGAATACGATCCGTATCGACGCTATCCGTGCGTGGTGACGCTGAACGGATCCGGATCCAGTGAATTGCAACAGATTGATTGGTGGTCTGGTTCCTACAGTCCCAATCTACAGATGCGAATGGGCCAGGGGGCACGACACGGCTTTATCGTGATCGCGCCGGTTTGGACGCAACCCCATCAGCGAAAGTACGAGTTTACTTTTCGTGAGCACGCAGCTGTGCTGTTTTCATTACGCGACGCTTCGCAGCGATTCTCCATCGATACGGACCGCGTTTTTCTGAGCGGTCATTCCATGGGCGGCGATGCTGCCTGGGATATTGCTCTTTCGCACCCCGACTTGTGGTGCGGTGTCATTCCGATTGTGGCTAGTCACGCTAAGTACATTGTCCACTATCACGAGAATGCGAAAGGGTTGCCCCTTTATTTCGTGTGTGGCGAAATGGACGGAAAGCGCTTGGAAGATAACGGTTCGCAATTCGATCGATATCTCACCCGGCCCGGCTACGAGTGCACCGTGGTCGAGTATCTAGGCCGTGGCCACGAGAATTTCCAAGACGAAATCCAACGTATCTTTTCCTGGATGGCAAAACTGCCGCGGCGCGACTTCTTTCCACGCAAGTTTGAATTTGACACGATGCGCCGGTCGGACAATTTCTTCTGGTGGGTTGAGTTGTCCGATTTCCCTCCGCAAAACACAGTGTCTCCAGAGCTTTTCGGTCACGACTCGAAAACTCGACCGACAAAATCCAAAGCCGAAGTATTGAATAATAATCGGCTAACGTTAACCACCGGAGCCGGTCGCGTAACCATTTGGCTGTCACCGGAGATGGTGAGCTTTGAACGCAAGATTTCCATCGTGGTGGATGGGAAAGTGCAACCAGAAAAGATTGCACCCAGCGTGGAAGTGATTTTGGAGGACGTTCGCACTCGCGGGGATCGGCTCCACCCATTCTGGGCAAAGCTCGTTACCAATGCTTCGCGACGAAAGTAGCCGCGCAAAAAAAAGGCTCCCGGAAAGTCACGGGTCCCAGGGGGGCGGAGGACTCGTTTTTGTTCCGGGAGCGATTGGACGAAGATCGGCAAAAGCCTCATGCGGGGAGCCGTTATCGATCATCCCAAGCACCGCGTGAACTTCGAAGCAACCGACGGCATCCATGCCGACCGGCTACCTCGTGCTCCATCCGAACGCACGAGGCGCACCGGAAGGAACCCACCCACGTGGTCGCTCTAAAATAAATTGTCAAACCAACATCGGCAGTTGATTCGTCACACCTTCTGCGTGACTCACCAGGCCTCATTCGCAACAGCGAGGCGGGAGAATATTTCATTCGCTAAGCATGGTCAAGAGCGATTTCTT
>JANNPR010000563.1:0-4135 GCA_031400345.1 Planctomycetota bacterium
CCGGAAGCGTCGCGCGCCGTGCTTTTGCGGAGGACTACCCTGGACCTGATCGGTTTGCCGCCCACTCCGGCTGAGTTACGGGAATTTTTGGAAGACCCGTCACCGAACGCCTATGAGAAAGTCGTCGAACGGCTGTTAGCAAGTCCTCGTTACGGTGAGCGTTGGGGGCGGCATTGGATGGACGTCTGGCGATACAGCGATTGGGCCGGTTGGACCGATGGCAAGCAGATTCGCGATAGCCAGCCGCATATCTGGCGTTGGCGGGATTGGATCATCGAGTCGCTCAATGCGGACAAGCCATACGATCGCATGGTTACCGAGATGTTGGCTGCGGATGAGATTTCGCCGACCGACGCCGACTCGCTCCGTGCCACGGGCTTTCTGGCGCGCAACTATAAAATGCTCAGCCGCGAAACATGGATGCAAGACACGGTCAATCATACGATGCAGGCGTTCCTGGGCCTAACTGTAGGCTGTGCTCGCTGTCACGATCATATGTATGACGCGATCTCGCAGTCTGAGTACTATCAGTTGCGGGCCATTTTCGATCCGCATCAGGTGCGTCTCGACCGAATCGCTGGCGAACCCGACACAACTAAGGATGGACTGCCTCGAGTATTCGATGCAAATCTATCGGAAGTGACATACCTGTTCCGTAAAGGTGACGATCGCGATCCTGACAAGGACCACCCCCTGTTGCCGGGTGTGCTTAAACTATTGGGAGACGCAAATTATCAGGTCGCGTCGATTTCATTGCCTCCGGAAGCATACTACCCAGCGCTCAAACCCTACGTGCAACAGGAACTAACCGCGGCAGCGGAAGCCGAAGTCGCCCAGGCCGACACCGCACTCAAACAGGCGAACGAGGCATCGACTGCGGCGCAAAAAACGAAAGACAGTGCGCTAGACGCCGCGACGGCCGACATGGCAAGAACGAAAGCCGGACTTGCCCAACTTATATTTGTTGCCAGCCAGACGCGGCTCGCTTCGGTGAAGGCCCGCATCGCGGCAGACAACGCAAAATATGCCAGCCAGCCCGCAGCGAACGCTAATGAATTAGCGATAGCCGCCGGCAAGTTAGACCGCGAGGCCGCGTTTGCCCAAGCGGTAGTTGATAGCGTCAAGGCGGAAATGAAACGGCTGGCGGCGATCTTGGGGAAAACGCCAGCAGACCCAAAGACTCAACAAGCGCTGACGGACGCAGAGAAGGCCGTGGCCGAAGCGAATCAGAAACGGGACGCGGCCGACGGACAGCGCAAGGAAGAATCCGCCAATTACACCCCGCTTGGCCCTGTATATCCACAACAGTCCTCGGGCCGGCGCACCGCACTAGCGCGCTGGATTACGTCTCGTCAAAACCCGTTGGCCGCCCGGGTCGTTGTCAATCAAATGTGGTTGCGACACTTCGGTCAGCCCCTGGTGCCGACCGTGTTCGACTTCGGGCAAAACGGCCAGCCTCCCACCCACCCTGCGCTGGTCGATTGGCTGGCCGCCGAACTGATGGAGCCCAGCGTCGAAATCGGCACTCCCGCGAAGCCGTGGTCGATGAAACATCTACACCGGCTGATTGTGACCTCGCAGACTTATCGCCGAGCTTCCACGCCGGACGATCATAACCTTGCCCTTGATTCGGACAACGTATGGCTGTGGCGCATGCCATCCCGCCGCATGGAAGCGGAACTCGTCCGCGATGGTATCCTGTATGTGGCTGGCGTGCTCGACCTAGCGATGGGCGGCCCTGATATCGATCACAAACAGGGACTTAGCGTGAAGCGACGTAGCATCTACTTTCAACACGCGCAAGAAAAACAGATGGAGTTTCTGAAGATCTTCGACTGTGCGGCAGTGACCGAATGCTATCAGCGCAAAGAGAGTATTATGCCGCAGCAAGCCCTGGCACTAGCGAACAGCGATTTGACATTAGTGCAAGCGAGAATCATCGCGCGGCGTCTGCACGAAAACACGACGGCGGATAACCACAAATTCGTCACTGCCGCGTTCGAACTGGTGTTGTCGCGACCGGCGACTACGGAAGAACTTCGCATGTCGGTGGCCTTTCTCGCCGACCAACATAAAAAGCTGGAGTCGGTCGCCGAACGAGTCACGGCCAGTGGCGGCCCGGTCACGGATCCCAGCAAACCGTCGTCGGACGTGGCCCTGCGAGCACGCGAGAATGTCGTGCACGTTTTGCTTAATCACAATGATTTCGTCAGCATCCGTTAATGACCCACACTTCCGGAAAACAATCTGCCGTAACTCTGGTTCTTAAGATTAAGTCGAGCACACGGACCAGAAAAATAATAAGTACAAGAATGGATTGGACTGGGATATTCGACAATGATCCATAAAACCCACTTCGCCACCGGTTGTGAAAATCGCGTATCCCGCCGGTCATTTCTAGCCGACACGGGCATGGGTTTCACTGGGTTGGCTCTAGGCGCGACGCTGTTTCGAGACGGAGTTGTCAATGCTGAGTTCGTCGACGCTAGCCGCATAGGCCCGAAGTCTGGACCGCATCTTCTGCCCAGAGCAAAGAGCGTGATCTGGATTTTTCTGTGCGGCGGCGTCAGTCACATGGAGAGCTTCGACGTCAAACCAGAACTCAATAAATACGGTGGTAAGTCGATCGAAGAGACACCGTATAAAGATTTTCTGGACGAGAAACGGATTAACAAGAACCTGGTGGGCGTCAACCCGGGCCATTATCAGCGAAAACAATTGATGCCGTTGCAGACTGGTTTCCGAAAATACGGCGAATGTGGTTTGGAAGTAGGCGACTGGTTCACGCACATTGGCGAGTGTGCGGACGATTTGGCGGTGGTTCGTTCGTTATGGACCATTCACAACGACCACGGCACGCAGCTCACATGGCACACCGGCCGTCATCCGCGAGAAGGATCGTTTCCGACAATCGGCTCATGGGCAACGTATGGCCTCGGCGCGTTGAACCAGAATCTGCCGGACTACGTTGTCCTAGGTCAACCCACTGGTGACTGTTGCGGCGGCGAGTGGACCCATGGTGCGGGCTACTTAGGTCCGGAATACGCCGGCGTCAAGCTTAACATCGGCGGCGCGAACCCGCTTCCGTTTGTCTTGCCTCCCAACGGCCAAGTGCTGGCGGAAGAGCAAGCAGCTGAGTTCAGTCTGCTCGGCCAACTCAACACCCTATCTGGGATTGATTACCCAGATGACAAAGCGCTGCGGGCTCGCATAAAATCGTATGAACTCGCGTTCGGCATGCAAACAGCCGTCCCCGAGGTTACACAATTGAAAGACGAGACGGCCGAGGTGCAGCGGTTGTACGGGCTAGAAGACGCGACGACGCAGTCGTTCGGTCAACTGTGCCTGACCGCTCGACGGTTGGTCGAGCGCGGAGTGCGATTCGTCCAACTGTTTCACGGCGGAGGCGGTGGTGGCGCGTGGGACGCGCATGCGGATATCCAGAAGAACCACACCAGTCTGTCGGCCCAAGTGGACAAGCCAATCGGCGGCCTGTTGAAGGATCTAAAACGGCGCGGCCTTCTGAACGACACCATGGTCGTTTGGGGCACCGAGTTCGGTCGCACTCCTGCCGCACAGGGTACGGGACGAGACCACCACCCTCAAGGTTTCTGTTGCTGGTTAGCCGGCGGTGGAATAAAAGGTGGCATCACTCACGGAGCCACCGACGAGCTTGGTTTCTACGCCAGCGAACACCCGCACTACGTGACCGACATCCACGCTACCGTGCTGCACCAGTTAGGAATCGACCCCAGAGCACTCGAGGTGCCTGGCCGTCGCCGACTAGAAATTGATCTTGGCAAGCCGATTCATGAAATTATTGCGTAGCTGTGGGGAGTGAGTGTGCCACTGGCAGCCGCCGGAGTTGGCATTGATATTCAGCGAGGGCCGTTTCGGCGGCAAGCCAGTGCCATGTCCAGCGGTTATCAGCACTGGCTGGCCGCCGGAAAAGCCGGATTCGTAATTCAAGCCAACTCGGGCGGCCGCCAGTGGCACACTCCCCTCTGACCTCTAACGACTTACCACTAACCACTGACCTCTGACCCCAAACCACTAACCTCTGACCTCTGACCTCTGACCCCAAACCACTAACCTCTGACCTCTGACCTCTGACCTCTGACCCCAAACCACTAAC
>JANNPR010000046.1:0-3537 GCA_031400345.1 Planctomycetota bacterium
CGGAACGCTCTTCGCCGCCCTCCGCGGCGACGGCACGGTAAACATGCACTGCTCGACCAGCGGCGACCTGGGCCTTACGTGGTCCCCAGTCCGCGATCTCGGTTTTCTGGGACACTGCCCTGTCATTTATACACAACTTCAGAGATTTTTTGCGTCCTTTGGCATGAGTTTTGCGCCACGAATTGAGGCAGTTGTTGAACTGCCAAATTTGCAAGGAGGGTGGCGATGTGCGAAGGAATTGCGGACGAGTTGCAGGGGATTGATCTAGGGGACAAACGCTTGAACAAGCGCAGTGTGAAAGTGATCGAAGCGCTGGCGGCCAATCCCGAGGCGAGCATCAACGGGGCCTGCGAAGGATGGGGGGAAACGTTCGCCGCATATCGGTTCTTTGACAACAAGGGCGTGACTCCCGAACAGATTCTGGAACCGCATCGCCAAGCCACGCTGCGGCGCATTGGTGTGCTGCCGGTGGCGCTTATCGTACAGGACACGACCGAACTCGATTTTACTGACCATCCGCCGAAGGACGCGCGGTGCCTCAATCGCGAGACGCGGTTCGGGCTGTATCAACATGCCCACTTAGCTGTCACGCCGGACAAGTTGTTGCTGGGCGTGGTCGGCATCGAGTACTTCGACCGAGCACCGGAGAGCTTGGGTAAGACGGATGAACGCACCACGCTCCCGATCGAAGAGAAGGAAAGTTTTCGTTGGCTGAAAGGATATCGGCTAGCGTGTGAAGTGGCGGCGAAATGTCCTACCACGCAGATCGTGAGCGTAGCGGATCGTGAGGCAGACATCTACGACATCTTCGTTGAGGCGCAAGAGCAGACCGGTCAGCGCGCCGACTACATTATTCGCGGCAAAGAAGATCGCAGCACGCTTGAGCGAAATCCTGCCGCCGGTGGGGCGGCGTACCACAAAGTGCGTGACGAAGTCCGCGGCTCGAAATTACTGACGACTCGCGTCATGGAACTCAGCGCGACGCCCAAACGGAAGGCACGGCAAGCGGTGCTTGAAGTACGTGCCATGACGGTGCAGGTCAAGCCGCCACACGCGCGGTCGCATCTGCCGTCGGTGACGGTCAATGTCGTGATGGTGGAAGAAGTGGGCGGCCCCGGCGACGGCACAGACGTATCCTGGTTGCTCATCACCACACTGCCAATCGGCACCGTGGATGAAGTACTGCGAATTCTGGATTACTATGTCGCGAGATGGATCGTTGAAATCTTTTTCCGGACGCTGAAAACGGGTTGCCGCGTAGAAGAGATTCAGCTCGAAACAAACCGTCGACTGCAGAACTGTTTGGCGTTCTATAACATCATCGCCTGGCGAGTTCTCAATCTGACCTACATGAACCGCACGAGTCCCACGTTGCCTTGCACGGCAGTGTTCGACGACGCAGAATGGAAGTCCGTCTGGCGCGTCGTGACAAAACAGCCGCTACCATCGACTCCTCCAACGCTATCGGAATTCATGAAGCTACTAACTCACCTTGGTGGCTACAACAACCGCGCCCAGGAACCCGCTGCCGGCCCACAAACAATCTGGATCGGTATGCGCCGAATGCTCGACTTCGCCACCGCCTGGCTCAGCTTCGGCCCGGAACGCGAACAGAGTTACGTATAAACAACAGACTCCCGGCCCACCCTACAAGAGCCATAGTAATTATCGGAGTACACCGATGCCGGTTTCCAAGGCCAATGTGTTCGATACGTTGTTACCGAACATTGAATAGCCATCGAAAGCCCAGACTACCGTTTTCGATTTGGGCTGTATTTCAATAAGTACTGGCTGATTTGGTCCGGCGTGGCAATTGCCGATAAGGTAATTGCCATTTGGAAGTACCTCCAGCGTCGTCACCCACGCAAAGACGATATTCGGCAAATCCCTTTGATGAATTTGCCAAACGATCTGCTTACCGGGTGTGACTTCCAGAATACTATGACCGTTACCTGTCGACACAAGTGTATTGCCGCTCGCCAGTCGCACCGCAGCGAAACATTTGTTCCCAAATGCTTCGGGGCCATGACCCGGGCGCGGTTGCTGACCAAATAATGGCACCTCGAATTCCCAGACAACTTGTGAAGTTTGGCCGTCATATTCCCGGACTGCACCATCCCCTTCATGACAGACTAAGAAATTTCCGTTGTCTAATTTGCGCACCAGACGGGTGTCGGTGTGAGGGTGGGGATGGTCGAGCTTAAGTTTGAGTTCTCGTAGCAATTTTCCATCATGGTCGATCTCGATGATTCGGCCGATGCCCGATTCGGCGACCATCAATCGGCCCTCTTTGAGTGGTTGAAAGGAATGGACTTCGACCTTCTTTCCAGCATTACCGTTTTGCGTCGCAGAGTCGTACGTCCAAACGACTTTCTTTGAAGTAGGGTCTATTTCAGCGAGCTTAGAAGCTCCCTGTTGCACCAGAAAATGGCCATTATCCAATCGGTGCACGTCGTGGATCTCAGCCCAGGGCATTTCCCATTCGATCTTGCCATCGCGGGCAATAGTCGCCAGGCGGCCATTACCCTGTACCAATAACTGCTGCTGTCCAAATGATAAAATCGCCGGGAGAAGTAACACTAACGACATCCACAATGTTGCCAAACGTCGCATGGATTGTTCTCGCAGAAAAAGTGCGCCGGTTCTTAATCTTAATCTTAATCTTAATCTTAATCTTAATCTTAATCTTCCCGCGATTCCTAGCGCACGGCTGCTCGACTGAGACAGAATGCTACGGTCACGCAGGCAATCGCAGCGGCGGTGAGGGCGAACATGCAGGGATAAGCCGCCGTGGTATACCGCTTCGCCTCATGTAGGAACATGCCTACCAGCGGTGCGCCGATAAAAATCCCCACATCAAACATGGCCAACATGAGTGATGTGGCGACTCCCAGGTATCGGCGTGGAAACGCAGCCGTGCCAGCCGCGATGATGGACGGAAACAACAACGCGTGAGCTGCCCCCGATATGGCCGCCGGAAAGATCAGGTGCCAAGTGCGATAGATTGGAATGTAACACAAGAAACTGATAGTTAAGAGCGTCAATCCACAAGCAATCCACGGCCGGTTTCCATGTCGTTCGAACAGGGATCTGGAGGCTAACCTAGTTACAAATGCCGTGGTCGCGTAGACCAGAAAGAAGATTGAGACGTTGCTAAGGTTCGCGTCGATGGCGAATGGACGTAGAAAGGTCATGGGAATGGAGAGACCGGCCCCCATCGCGGCGGCGGCCACCGAAATCATCAGTGGCAAGTAACGTCGAACCACACTTAACAACGGAGGTCGCCGGCGGCGGCGGGGAGGCGTCATATCACGGGTGGCCAGCCAAGTCGCCAGCACCGCACTCGCCGCGAATGTTCCCGAAGTAAGAAATAGCTCCGTGACCATGGTTTGCTGGGTAACGCCGCCACTTCCCAACCAATCGCTGAGCATCGGGCCCACCATGATCCCCACGAAGCCAGACGTTCCGAGTGTGCCAATCATCTCGGCCATTCGATGGGCGGGAACTCGTAACGACACAAAGGTAATCGAAGAACCA
>JANNPR010000048.1:0-6482 GCA_031400345.1 Planctomycetota bacterium
AGTTGATGCCGCTCAGCGCCGCACCAGACCAATCAAATGCCCGAATACATTGCTGTTCGAATTCGTCAACCATTCTAACGGAATGATATGCGTCCATTCCGATTTTCCATAGATCTGAGTCGTCGCCGATTAAGCTACCAAGAAGCCGTGCGATGTCCGTTGCGACCGTATCGATCTTGAGGGCGCCGAAATCCACCATTCCGGAAACTCGATTGCCGGTAAACAGTATATGTTCGTGCCAAATATCACGTATGACTGGTTGGAGTACGAACGACTTGGACTCGAGCGAGTCCAAGGCGCCAAATACTGTATTTGCCACGCTGCGGAAATCCCGGACAATTGTTTGTGCCAAATCCGCAATCGCCAAACTCGATGATGCTAGCTGACGGTGCGGCGCGTCAATACCCCTTTGGATTGAGTCGAGTCCTCCCGAAAGCAGTTCCCGAACTTGCCGTAATCGTTGCTTGATTCCGGGAGAAGTTTGTTGCACCTGCAGGCCTAAGCGGCTGTCGGCGGCCACAAGATGAAACGACCCGAGCGCGCGCATGGCGGCAATCAGCTTATCGGGCTGGGGTTGTTGCCGAAAGTTCGCGAAGCCGGGCAGCCACGGAGTTACCTCCCACAGGTGTCCGTCTAGTTGCACGTAGGTCACGCCATCGGTGGTACGTGCGGGAACCGGAATAATGTCGAAATGTCGACCGCAGAATTCCAAAATCCGGTGGATGAATTCCAAGTTCGTGAGGTCCGGGTGTTCTTTCGGCCACCGTCGAAGGCCAAAATCACCCTGCGAACAGCTCCATCGCCAAAACCGTGACCCGCTAAAACCGCCTGCGGATCCACACGATGTCAAGGGTGTGCCTTGCAGACCCACCGGGTAGTACGCCAGAACTCGATGAGCAGAATCCAACATTTTTGAGGTCAAAAAATACAAAGAGTGATACAATGCTCCGGATCGTTCTAAGTGTTACGTAGAACATCATCGTCGTATTAACACTATTTACTTCGACCGTCGCCCCATTTGACCATTGCGAGCGAACGCAAAGTCCGCGCAATAAGTCCGATTCGCAGAGCTGGTAAAAATGGGGTATATTTGACGCGACTTTGCAGAGCTCCCGATTCGGCCACAGGAGCCCCAAAGCTGGTAGGTCAAAGTGGTAGTGGTTCTCTCAAAGGAAAGTCTTGTCCCATGGGATCAATTGCTGCAAAACGAGATCGGTTCCGAGTGTTAGGGATGCGGGAGTTAGGGACCTTGGTATGTCTCATTGGATTGGCTTCGGCGGTTGCCGCAGCCCCCCAGGAAGCCCAGAAGGCGGACGCCACGCCAGATATAAAAGCAGCGCCAACGGGGCCCGGTACGCCAAGCATTGCTGGAGGCGGGGCCGGATCGCCAGGCTCCGATTCTCCGCACGCTGCTTTGCTGCGAGAAGCCAAATCTGTCTCCGGTATGTGGACGTTGCATCAAAAAGGGAGCAACTTGTTCGTCGAGTTGATGCCCAGTGATTACAACTCGGACTTTCTAGTACTAATCTCGATCGCTCGAGGTATAGGTCGAAGGCCAATATTGGGTGGCTACTCGTGGGGTAGCGGGGAAGATGATTGGTTATGGCAGTTTCGCAAGATCGACAATCAGGTTCACATCGTGCGCCGAAACGTGCGGTTTCGCGCCACAACCGGTAGTCGTGAAGCTTTCGCCGTTCGCAACGCATTCACAGACAGCGTGCTATTTAGTTTGCCGATCATGACGAAAGGGCCGCGCGGCGGAGACCTAGTGGATCTCTCATCCGTTTTCATGAGCGACCTGCCGCAGATTTCAAACCAGTTACCGGGTTTTTCGTTTGCCGCCAACCGATCCACCTGGGAAACGGTCAAGGCCTTCCAAGATAATGTTGAATTGCAAATTGCCGCTACGTATGCCTCTGGAGGCTATTCGAAAATAGAAACCGTCGCGGATTCTCGCGGTGCGACGGTAAGTGTGCACTATTCCATTAGTCGCCTTCCACAGACTGGCTATCAACCTCGAATGGCGGACGATCGGGTAGGTTACTTTTTGACCGTGATAAAGGACTTTTCCAAGTCACGCGAAAATGACCAGTTCATTCGATATATCAATCGCTGGCACATACAAAAAGATGATCCAAACGCGGCTATGTCGCCGCCGAAGCAGCCGTTAATTTTCTGGATCGAAAAGACCGTTCCGGCAAAATACCGCCCTGCCATCCAGGCCGGGATCTTGGAATGGAACAAGGCCTTCGAAAAGGCTGGACTTGCCAGCGCGATTGAGGTTCGAACACAACCTGTCGACGCCGACTGGGACCCTGAGGATGTTCGGTACAACACGTTTCGTTGGATTACAGCCAATGCCGGATTCGCGATGGGGCCGTCCCGAGTTAATCCCTACACCGGACAAATCCTCGATGCTGACATCATTTTTGACGCCGATTTCCTGTCTAGTTGGGAGGACGAATTTGAGGTCTTAACACCACAGACGATTACGGCTCGAATGGACGAAATGCGCCAGCATAGTGTCGGAAAGTCGCCGTCAGCTGAGGCGTGGTTCGCAAATCAAGGGGCAAACCCCGAATGCACGTTGTCGCATGGAATGGCTTCCCAATTCGCTTTTGGGACGGCGGTACTCAAGGCCCACTTCGCAGATGCTAAGCAATCTGCCGAACAGCTAGAGAAGCTAATTATGCAGGGGCTAAAGGAAACTAGTATGCATGAAGTAGGGCACACGCTCGGCTTACGGCACAATTTCAAAGCCAGCGCCTTCTTGCCTGTCCAGGATGCAAACAACACCGAAAAGGTAAAGCTAGGAATGGTGGGATCCGTCATGGACTACAGCCCTACATTCATTTCACCCAAAGGCGTACCACAGGGTGACTACTACACAACCACCATCGGACCCTATGACTTTTGGGCCATTCAATACGGCTATAGTCCATTGTCGGGTGGCACCGAAGGTGAAGCCAAAGAGCTGCAAAAGATTGCTGCTCGAAGCGGAGAAGCGGGATTGGCGTACGCTACCGATGAAGAGTCAGACACCGGTGACCCAGATCCCTTAGTGAACCGTTTTGACTTCGGTAGCGACACGATTGAATATGCGAAACTTCGCGCCAAATTAGTCGCCGAAACCATCCCTGGTTTGGCAGACCGCTTAGCCCAGGAAGGTGACGATTATAGCGAAGTGCGTCGCGCCTTCAGTACGCTGATTCGCCAATATGGTTATAGCGCCTTCCTAGTGTCGCGATACGTGGGTGGCATGAACGTCTCACGTAGCCACAAAGGCGACAAAGATGCGAAACCACCTTATACCCCCATCGATGTGGCCAAACAGCGAGAAGCCCTGGCATTCATCGAGGAACAAGTATTTAGCGATAAGCCATTCCAGTTTCCCCCGGAGATCTACCAATATCTTGCATCCGCAAACTGGGATCACTGGGGTGTGAAAACGCTTTCACGGGCTGATTTTCCCATCCATGACGTGATCGTGCGTTGGCAAACTCAGATCCTGGTCCATCTGACCTCGACGACCGTGCTGCAGCGAATCCACGACACCGAACTCAAAATGGCTGTCGACAAAGATGTACTGACGACAGCCGAGTTGCTGGAACGGCTTACTAAATCGATTTTTTCAGAAGTCGATCAGGTAAAGGAAGGCGATTATTCTAATCGCAAGCCGGCAATTAGCAGCATTCGCCGAAACTTGCAGCGGACTTATTTGAAGCTTCTGAGCAATATTGCAATGGGCGCTCCAGATATCTTCAACTTACCAACGATACACGATGATACGCTGAATTTGTTTTTGCAGCTAAACCGTGGAAATTACCCGCAGGACTGCCAAACCGTGGCGTTTGCCGAGTTATCATCTTTGGAGGCGCGGATTAACCTGCTTCTCAAAAGCAATGTGAAACTTGACAGCTACACCCGGGCTCACCTCACTGAAACTGCGAGCCGGGTACAAAAAGTGTTGGACGCTCGGGTTATTACGCTTAGTCCGTAACGGACTAGCTGAGAACCTTCCAGAGAAACGTGCGGGACAGGTGCGCCTGTCTCGCATTTTTTTTGGTTAGTGTTTCGTATCTTATCGCGCCGATTCAAAATTGTCCGTATATAGATAAATCATACCCATATAACAACTTACGCCGTTTCGCGAGTAACGTCGAATTTAATAACCTCCAGTTGTCAAAAATGTATTTAAGCGTATAAATAAGGGCGACTGCTATATACAAGAATAGATAGGCCATCAAACGAGAAAACGGCATGATTGCCACTGAAGATTTCGTAGCATCTGACGTTGCGATCCTGGATTTATTAAGGAAGTCCGAGACCGCCTCCGTCTTGCAATTGGCGTTGGCGTGCGAGGTAACCTCCACCGCCATCCGTCAACGCCTTAGTAGGTTGCTAGCTCAAGGTTTGATTACTCGTACCCTTATCAGGTCACCGGGACGAGGTCGCCCCACGCACAGCTACTCCTTAACGGATGCCGGACGGCGGAAGACCGGTGAAAATTTCGCCGACTTAGCTGTGGCGTTATGGCATGAAATTCGAAGTATTCAAGACGCCGAAGTACGGCGGGGACTATTGCAACGCATTTCGAAGCGGCTGGCGGCGTTGTACGCCGAAGAGGTTCTCGGGGAGACAACGGGCGATCGGATGGCGATGGTGGCGGAGATTTTTTCTGATCGACGCATGCCCTTCGAAGTCGATCGGCAGGGACAACTGCCGGTGCTACATGCACTTGCTTGTCCATACCCGGGCTTAGCAGACCAAGATCGCTCGGTTTGTGCGATGGAAAGAATGTTGTTTTCAGAGTTAGTTGGGTCGAACTTGCGATTGAGTCACTGCCGTTTGGATGGTGATTCTTGCTGTACGTTCGAATTATCGTAAGTGCAAAAGACTGGACGAGCCTCCGGGCACGTCGCGTGATTTTCTCGCTGAAGGAAAGTTTATGACGCAGCCGTGGATTGAAGGACGTTTTGAAGAAAACGTATTTGTGACATCGGTCGAGCAGGCCATCAACTGGGCGCGGCAGTCCAGTATTTGGCCTATGACGTTCGGTTTGGCCTGCTGTGCCATTGAGATGATGGCTGCGGGTGCCAGTCGCTTCGATCTTGACCGATTCGGCGCAGGGGCTTTTCGAGCGACCCCACGTCAGGCAGATTTGATGATCGTGGCTGGCACCGTTACTTACAAAATGGCTAGTCGTGTCCGCCGACTCTATAACCAAATGCCCGAACCGAAATTCGTAATCGCCATGGGCGCTTGTACTGTCGGTGGCGGGCCGTACTTCAAGTGGGGCTACCATGTGGTTAAGGGAGTCGACTTGGTCGTTCCGGTAGACGTTTATGTTCCGGGATGTCCGCCACGCCCCGAAGCCTTGCTGGAAGGGCTGATGAGGATTCAAGACAAGATCAAAGGACAACGATTAGCTAAGCGCCATGGGGGTAGCGTGGGAGAAAAGGTCGACGATGAGTTGCCGATTCCACACCACTCGGGTTACGTAGACGCTCCGGCTGATTTGACCCCGGTTTATGATCATCAAAAGATCACCGGTTAGAAAGTTCACCCACACAAAGTTCACCGGTAACGCTTAAGAGCAGGTTTAGAAGTATCGCAAAATCGACAAACGATATTCTGAAAAGATCCTGACTGGGACCGTAAAGTTTATGACTGACATTTTGACGATTTCGGAATTGCATGTTTGCGTCGAAAAGAAGCCGATTCTACGGGGTGTCACCCTGACGATTCGGCGCGGCGAAACGCATGCGTTAATGGGGCCCAATGGTTCTGGCAAGAGTACCTTGGGCTTTGTAATCATGGGGCACCCGAACTATGAAGTGACCAGTGGTTCCATAGAACTGAATGGGCAGGACGTATTGGAGCTCCAGCCAGACGAACGCGCTCGGGCCGGATTATTCATGGCGTTTCAGCGCCCGGTGGCGATTCCGGGAGTTCGCATGCACGAATTTTTGCGTCATGCCACCACCAACGTTCGCCGTCCGGACCGTAAAGAAGGGGAAGAACTCCTGCCCATGAGGGAATTTCGCCGTGAGTTGAAGCAAAAGATGGAGCATCTTCGGATGGACCCCGATTTTGCTCGCCGTTATGTCAACGAGGGCTTTTCAGGTGGTGAAATGAAGCGAGCGGAAATCCTGCAGATGGCGATGTTGCAACCAAAGTTCGCGATCTTAGACGAGACCGATAGCGGATTGGACGCAGATGCGGTGCGGTTAGCGAGTGAGAGTATCGCCGAAATCGGCCGGGAGAAAATGGGCCTGTTGATCATTACGCATCACGACAAGTTGTTGATACATAATCCGCCCGAGTTCACACACGTCATGCTGGGAGGACGGATTGTAGAAACCGGGGGTGCGGAATTGGCAATGGAGTTGCATGCCCAAGGGTATGACCGAATTCGTCGCACCTATCCGGATGCGCATGAAGCGAATCAGGCGATGGTAAAGAAGGAAGAAGTGCAAGAA
>JANNPR010000676.1:0-5144 GCA_031400345.1 Planctomycetota bacterium
CGTAGATTCGTTTTGTGGTTTCGGCCCAAGCCCGACGAAGCCGGCGCAGTTCCTCTTCCATGGCCGGTGACTTTGCCGTCTCTTGCTCGATCGCGCGCATTTGTGCCTCGAGATCTAACATGGGTTGTTCGAATGCAAGTCCGGGAGAAATGTTTTCCATGGGTAATGATCGTTGAATTGGAAAGAGGTTTATTTACTCTGTGGGTCCGAAGCGAAGGTTGGCGGTCAATTGCAAATGCATCGACGAATCGAGCAACTTATACGACCGCGTTTCGCTCGGTCACGAGTCATGTTTTGGTTCGGTTTCATTTGTGACTGGTGGCGTTGGAGGAACCTTGTAAAGGCGGATGGTCCGAAACTCCTTGAGGAAGTCCGCCATGGAACTGGGACGGCGTGCGCGTTCCTTGTTCATGCAGCGTTTTATCAAGTCGGCAAATTCACTGGTGATGTTCTCGGAAGACACCGGCGCCCAAGGTATCGAGGCACTCAAGTGTTTCTGCAGCAGATCATTCGGGCTGGTTCCCGTATAGGGAGGCTTACCCGTAGCCAATTCGTAGACCACACATCCAAAGCTGTAAAGATCACTGCGCTCATCCAGATGTTCGCCACGGATTTGCTCAGGCGACATGTAACTGCGTGTGCCGGCGACTTTCGAACGGCCACCAAAGATCTTGCTTAATCCCTTCTTGATCTTCTGAGCTATCGTAAAGTCGATCAACTTGATCTCGGCTTTGTCATTCACCAAAAAATTGTCGGGCTTAACGTCGCAGTGGATGCATCCTTGGGTGTGAATGTAAGACAGTCCGGTGGCACAACCTTCAATGACCGATGGCAAATGATACTTCGTTTGCGGTGAGCCTTCGCGCAGGGCTTGCTTTACATTCAGCGAGGAAAAAACATCCATGACAACATAGATCACACTGCCTTCGATATTGTGTTCGAACACGCGGATGACATTTGGATGATTGAAATTACGAGCAATCTCGAATTCATGCTTGAGGTGGGCGGCCTCCGTTTTGTCGTTTAACTTCGGCGGCAACGCCTTGACGGCGTACCGAACCCCAGTCGCGTCATTCACCGCCTCGAATACTTGACAGGCGTTCCCATATCCGAGAATTCGCAGTAAACGATATTTGCCCAAACGGTCAGGGATCTTCGACACGTTGATCTTTTCTCAATAGCAAACAGGGATGGAGCGGATATAAGGGGCGGTGCGGTTAAAAGTGTATAGGAAGCCCGCAGCCAGGCAAAGACAACTGAAGGGTGGGCCGGAAGTAGCCGGGAGTGTGCCACAGGCAGCCGCCGGAGTTGGCTATGATGTTCAGCAAAGACTATGTCGGCGGTAAGCCAGTGCTGATCAACGCAGGACTAAGGCGTTCGAATTGTATCGTTTCCACAACTGATATTGAGGTCAAGCGGCTTACGTTGTCCGACCATTCCCAGCACTGGCTTGCCGCCGAATGAGCCGTTTCGTGTAATCCAAGCCAACTCCGGCGGCTGCCAGTGCCACACTGTCACTGTCACTTACCCACCATTTTGATAAACACCGACTACTACGAAGCTACATCCGCAGGCCTGCCGTGACCAGCGAGAACTCGTTGGTAAAGTTCTCGTAATTGGTGGGTCATATTCTCGTGTCGGAATTGGTCGGTGAATCGAGCGCGCCCCGTTTTGCCCAGCCGCTGACGCAGGACAGGATCATCCGCCAGGCGAATCACCGCGGCCGCCAGCGAATCGATCGCTTGTGGCGGCAAAAGGAAGCCCGTTTCACCCTCGATGACCACTTCTCGAGCGCCGTCGATGTCATAACTAACCACCGGCTTGCCAGCAATCAGCGCTTGCGGCAGTGCGCGTGCCAGTCCTTCACGCAAACTGGTATGAACAAGTACGTCGATGGCACCCACGTACGCCGGAATCCGATCCGGTGGGACCAATCCGACGAAACAGAAGAACTTAGAAAGTCCCGCCAATCGAATTCGATCCTCTAATGCACTTCGCAGAGAACCATCTCCCACGAACAGGAATCGAACCTGCGGACAACGTTTAACAATCTCCGATGACGCATCGATTATGTATTCGTGACCTTTGAGATGAAATAGTCTGGCGATCTTGCCGATTACCACGTGTTCCGATTCAAACCCAAGTTCGCTTCGCGTTTGATCGCGGAGTGTGTCGGCAGACAGAAACGGTGACACGTCCATGCCGCTATAAACGGTGGTGAACATGTGTGGTAGAGCAATATGGGCTCGCACCATTTGGTCGGTCATTGCATCTGCGACACTGACGATTGCATGGCAACGATGTGCGGCGAAGCGTTCTAAGCTGCAAATCGTTTGGCGTGCCACTCGACTTTGGTAAGCGTGAAACGGAGCTCCGTGCACCGTATGGATGACGGCGGGCACTCCCAGAGACCAGGCCGCCATCCTGCCCAGCATTCCGCCTTTCGCACTGTGCGTATGCACGACGTCAGGACGAAACTCACGAAGAATGCGTTTGAGCCGCCTGTAACTAGTCCAATCCCGCCAGGGATGGACTGCGCGACGCAACTCCGGAATCAAGGTGGTTGGAACCGCTGCCCCCCTGCCCTGCCCCAGCAAGTCTCCTTCGGGTCCCAGTGCCGGGCCGGTGATCAACAGAACGTCGTCACCGTACAGGCGGATCAGATCCTGACACGTGAACAGGGTATTCTCCTGAGCGCCACCAACGATCATGCGGGTGATAACATGTGCTACTCGCATGGGAACTCAGATCCCTGTATGTCGTCGGGATACTTTACCCACAGCAGAAACAGCCCCTGTGCCGGCGCTGTCATCCCAGCAGCTCGTCGATCTCGTGCATCGACGATATTCCGAAGCCAGTCGACGGAATGGTGATGCTTTCCAACCGCCGCCAATGTGCCCGCGATATTGCGGACCATGTTGTATAGAAAGCCATCTGCTTGAACTTCAATATATAAAGTTCCTCCCTGTTGTGCGGCATCCAGTGGCGGAGAGTCGACCTTTGTTTGGTCCACCCTGCCCTGCCCCATGACGGGCTGCTGCAAGAAATATCCTTCCGCCCGAACGACGCTCACTTCGTGAATCGTGCGGACTGTGGTCATCCGCACAGAGCCTCTCGATTGGAAGCTATTAAAATCGTGCGTTCCGACCAGATACTCCGCCGCTTGTTGCATGAAGGCAATATCCAATGGATGTTTCACTCGCCAGGAAAAGGACCGGGCAAAGACATCGCGATACGGGCCATCCTGTATGACGTAACGGTAACGTTTTGCGACGGCGTCTCGCGTGGCGTGAAAATCGTATTCTGCCGGAACTATATCGATCACAAGTAAATCGTCGGGCGCGTAGGCGTTAAGCGCTCTACGCAATGTGGCGCAATCGAGGTTCGTGTCCGAACAAAAACTGACTACCTGTCCGAGCGCGTGGACACCGGCGTCGGTACGGCTACTACCTGAGACCCGAACAAACGTGCCGGTAATGCGTTCGATGAGCTCTTCCAGCGTGCCCTGCACCGTGCGCTTGCGGGGCTGCCATTGCCAGCCGGCGAACCCTGTGCCGTCATACGCCAACGTCAGCTTGAAGAACGGCATTGCAAGTAATTACACCGCCGCCGGTTTTCCAGCGACAAGCAGCTCTGCAATTTGCACGGCATTCGTCGCGGCGCCTTTGCGTAAATTGTCGCTGACGCACCAAAACGCCAAGCCTCTAGGACTTGAGAGGTCTTCGCGAATGCGTCCTACAAAAACGTCGTCTTTGCCATCACAATTCAATGGCATCGGATACTCCCCTGCGGATAAGTCGTCGACGAGTGTGATGCCTGGCGCCATTGAAAACAGCCGACGGGCCGCATCGACTGTCAACTTTCGTTCGGTCTCGACCAGAATACTTTCGCTGTGGCAATTCGAAACCGGAACACGTACACATGTGGGACAGATTTGGATCGTATCATCCCCCATGATCTTGTGAGTCTCCCACACCATCTTCATTTCTTCGGACGTGTACCCTTCATGCTTGGGAGATCCAATCTGCGGAATCAGATTGAAGGCGATGGGATGCTTGAAGGCCTCATAGCTGTAGGTCTGTTTCTGTAAGGCCGCTCGGCTGCCCCATTCCAGATCTTTTTGGCCAACAACGCCGGCTCCGCTTGTGGCTTGATAGGTGCTAACGACCACTCGGCGAATTCTGGCGGCGTCGTGCAATGGCTTTAACGCTACGACCATCTGGGTCGTGGAACAGTTGGGGCTGGCAATGATCCCTTGATGTTTGAAGGCGGCTTCAGGATTGACCTCGGGGACGAGCAACGGGACTTTTGGATCCATCCGCCAGGCCCCGCTTTCATCGATAACGACCGCTCCGCGCGCGACAGCCCAAGGAACGAATTCGCGAGCCACCTCGTCGGGTGTGCTGGCGATAACGATGTCGATTCCCACAAACGACTCAGGCCGTAGCTCTTCCACCGTGTACTCTTTGCCTTTGAATGCCAACTTCGAGCCAGCAGATCTCGCCGATGCTAGGAACGTGATCTTCCTGAATGGGACGTTTCGTTCCTCCAAAAGCTGACGAACAATCGTACCCACAGCGCCCGTGGCGCCGACAATAGCCAAGCTCGAATGCACGGCAAAGCTCCTCCAAATCAAATTGCATGTCCGGATTTCGACGATGGGAATCGGTCAAGTATATAAGGTGCTAGGGGAGAGGTGCTAGGTGCTAGGGTGCTAGGGGAGGGGGTCAAGAGCGTGGCTTGACCGAATGGTGTGTCACTGGCAGCCGCCGGATTAGACTTTGATGCTCAGCAAGGCTCTTTCGGCGGTAAGCCAGTGCCGAACCACGTAGGACAAGTCGTTCCAAGTATCCAGTTTTCGCCGTTGTGTTCGTTGACGCATTCGATTTGTTCTGCTTCCATAGTTGCTACCGGCGACAGTCGACTTATCGCGGTCCGACAGTTCCCAGCACTGGCTTGCCGCCGAAAGATCGTTTGCGCTGAATCCACGCCAACTCCGGCGGCTGCCTGATTATGTGGCACACCCCGTTGGTCGCACACCCGTTGCTGTCACTCCCGTTGCTGACACACCGGCCGGGAGATGTACAACGCTCCATAGTTCTAGTCGACCAATTTGACTGGGCGGCTGGCAGCCACGGTACGGA
>JANNPR010000699.1:0-2339 GCA_031400345.1 Planctomycetota bacterium
GAGAACGTAGCCAACTGGCTGACTTGGACCGCGAGTACACCCTCAACGAGATCGCCATCATTACTCGGGCCGGTCCCGCTCGAATTCTAGGTCTGGCTCACAAGGGGCACCTTGGTCCGGGCGCGGACGCCGATATCACGATCTATACACCTCATGAAAACAAAGAGGTGATGTTTGAGCTGCCACGCTGTGTGATCAAGAGCGGGCGAATTCTGGTCGAACAAGGTGAGATTCGAGAAACGCTCATCGGCAAGACTCTGCACGTTGCTCCCGATTACGATAAGGAAATTGAAACCGATATCGAGGCGTGGTTCGAGCAGTATTATTCCATTCGATTTCGCAATTATCCGGTTACCGCGGATTATCTCCACGAACCCGAACAGATTGCCTGCGGGCCATGAAACAAAACTTCTTTGACAGTGCCCTTTTGCCACTGACCTCTCGACATAACTGCGTGTCCCCTGCCAGCTTGTCTGGCGGGAACACAAGTTGGCGGCTAGAACGAGCCTGAGTTGCTCAACACTGGATTGTGTTGTCCCCTCGCCCCCGAATTGCTTGCGAAAACAAACGCCATCCGGCTTGCCCGGGTGGTTTAACGGCCTTTGCACTACTCCGAATCGTATTTTCCCCAACGATTTCACTACCTAATGCAACGGTGTTGCCTTTTGGGTGCCCCCTCATATTACAATAGTTTCCCGAGCCTGCCTGCCGAAGAATGCGAATACATGAAGCCCACCAGTACTCTTGCTCGATCGACTCCTTGAGGAGCCTCAGAATGTTAAGTCTTCGTGCGCGTGGAGTGCAACTTTGTGACGGTATGTCGAGGCGCGAAGTACTGCGCATCGGTGGCATGGGAATGTTGGGCCTATCGTTGCCACAACTGTTGGCACAATCCACGGCAAACGGCGAAAGCCTTTTACCCGCCAATAGCGGAGGCAAAGCCAAGTCATGCATTCTGCTATTTCTAATGGGTGGTCCGCCACAGCATTCGACATGGGACCCGAAGCCGGCGGCCGCGGTCGAAGTGCGCGGTGAATTCGGGCCAATCGCCACGAATGTACCGGGCGTGCAAATCTGCGAATTGCTGCCGCACATGGCCAAACAAATGGATAAGCTGTGCCTGCTGCGAGCGGTTTCCACAGGCGACAATGCCCACTCGTCGAGCGGCTATTACATGCTCACCGGTCGCCCGCATTCGCCGCTCAACGCCGAAAATGCCAATCCCGGTGCCCCTAATGATTGGCCCAATGTCGGCGCCATGATGAATTTGCTGAGCCAACCTCGCAGCCAATTGCCGTCAGCCGTACGCTTACCATGTCACATCTATAATACAGACGGGTCGGTATGGCCCGGTCAAGATGCAGGATTTCTAGGCCGAGCCGCCGAGCCGTGGCTGTTTCGTTGCGAACCGGCTTCAACAAATTATCACATTCCCCAATTTACCTTGCCCGTAGACGTTTCAACTCAGCGATTGGAAGGACGCCAGTTCCTGTTGCACGAGTTGAACGATCGAATGGAAGCTGTCAATCGCAGTGAAGTCTTAAGTCATTTCAGCGGATTGACCCAGCGAGCTTTTGGTTTGCTGTCGTCGCCAAAGTCGCGAGAGGCTTTGCGGATCGAATCCGAATCGCCGGCCGTTCGCGAGCGATATGGTTTTAGCCAATTTGGGCAGAGCGTCTTGTTGGCTCGCCGGTTGGTCGAAGCCGGCGTTCGTTTAGTGCAAGTCAATTGGTTCCGTGGGCCAGATGAACCTTCCGATAATCCCTGTTGGGATTCGCACACCAACGAGTCCGCTCATTTGAAGACGGTCCTCGTTCCACCGCTCGACCAAGCCTTCTCCGCCTTGTTGGAAGAGCTAAGTGCTCGTGGAATACTCGATGAGACGCTCGTGGTTTGCATGGCCGAATTTGGCCGCACGCCTCGTTTCAACGCTCGGGCTGGTCGCGATCACTGGGGACCCGTATTCTCCGTTGCGCTGGCTGGCGGAGGAATCCGCGGCGGCATGTCCTATGGAGCTTCTGATCGCATGGGGGGTCAGCCCAACGACGGCATGGTGCGACCGGAAGATTTGATCGCAACGATATTTCACTGCCTCGGTTATCGGCCGGAGACGGAATTTCACGACCCGCAAGGGCGCGCCTTAACCATCACTCGCGGCAGTGTTATCGAGCCGATCTTGGTTTGAATTAACATTGCCAACCTGTGTGCTCGGGTTGTGTGCCACTTCACATAATCTGGCAGCCGCCGGATTTCGCTTCGATAGCCGACGAAAGCTGATTCGGCGGCAGGCAAGTGCTGGGTACTTGTCCGGTCTGCACACTGGCTTGCCGCCGAAATAG
>JANNPR010000064.1:0-3617 GCA_031400345.1 Planctomycetota bacterium
TATGCTCGCAGTGTGCCCGCGATACGGCGGTAGGCTATCGCCAAACTGACCACCGACACGATCAAGCACATTAGCAGCGGTTGTATCAACTCCGCCCAATTCGCAACCAATCCAAACACACCCATTTGGAGTTTTCCGAGCGTGTGGTACGGCGAAACAAATTGCCATCCCGTGAGAACCCGCTGAGTTTTCTCGTCGTCCATTGGGCCGGAAACTGACATGAGCATAGAACTGGTCATGACGGCGTACGTCACCCATCCGAGTATCCACGTGGCAAACCAGGCAAAGCCAGCATACCGACTTTCGGTGGTGAACGACGAATAACACACCGCAATTGCACTCGTAGGAATCGCGAGAACGCATGTCGCCAACACGACGCGAATGGGTAAATCCCACGTCTGCTCCAAAACGATCAACCCTGGTGAGAGCAGAACACCCGAAATGTACACCAGCAGAGCCGGAACCGTCGTAATCATCGTCAGTAAGAACCATAACACGGCTGATTTGCCCAGCAGATACTCACCGGGACTAAGCGGTCGCGAAAGGTACAATAAGTAGCCGCGACTACGAAGGTCGTAACTGATCAACCGAGGCGCTACGATTCCCAGCACGACCACCATCAACACGGCTTGCGGATAACGAAAGAACCACATCAGGAACTGCGACCAAACGTCGTGACGAGCGGCTTCAGGGTCGGCTAGAAGCCTGACAGCCAACTTGGGGTTACCGAGTTGGTTTGTAATGAAGGACGCGGCAAGTTGGGGGGACTCTTGATTCTGCATCGCCTGTTCGTAGCTGAAGAAACCTAATGCCGCAAACAACGCCGGAAAGGTTGCCAGGACCAGCAGTCGCTTCAACCATGCGCCTCGCCAAACGAGTGAAATCCCGGTGACAGCGACCACGGTCCATCGCAACACACGAGGCGTTCGTTGTCCCGTCCAGCAGCGATAACCCAAATCAAGAATGGGCATGTTCACCCGCCCGGACAGCGTCCAGAAACGTCTGATCCAGTGAATTGCGAGCCGGTTCCAGACGCTGTATGGGTACTCCCGCTTCGGCGCTGAGTCGCCATAGTTGTGAGGTGTCGTTCGCTGCAACCCCTTGGATGTGGAGTCGCTGCCCGTTCACCATTTCGACACGAATTCCGTGTCCACGTAAATGCCCGGCAAATCGCTCCGCACCGTCGACAACCGAAATATGCAGTCCAGGCTGCGAGGGGCGACTAAGATGTTCTAGTGAGTCGGCAACGATCACGCGGCCCCGAACCAAGATTACAACGTGGTCACACACCTGTCGCACATCGTGCAGTATATGCGTAGAAAGCAGCACTGATTTTCCGTGCTGATGAGCCAGCGTGGCGATGCGGTTCAGAAACTCTTCCCGTTGAGTTGGATCCAAACCTGTGGTGGGCTCGTCGAGGATGACGAATCGCGGATCGTGAACCAAGGCCTGCGCGAATTTTAGCTTTTGCCTCATGCCGGTCGAATACGTTTCCACCGTGCGGTAGCGCTCTTGAGCGACGTCACAGAAATCGAGTACTTCATGAGCACGTCGCAACGCTTCGGTTCGCGGCAGCCCCGACAGTCGAGCCATCATCTGCACGGATTCGACGCCTTGCAACCCGAGAATGTAACAATCGTCTTCCGGCAGATAACCAACTTGATCCCGAATCGCCGCAGCTTTTTCGGGCCAAGGGATCCCCAGTACCGAGCCGGTTCCAGAGGAAACTCGGACGAGTCCCAACAACGCTTTGATAAGCGTGCTCTTGCCGGAACCGTTTGGCCCGAGCAGCCCCGTAATCCCCGGCTTCAGGTCCACGCTAACGTTGTCGAGCACACAATTGTTCCCGAAACGTTTCGTGACTCCCTTTAGTTCGATGACAGAATGCACTTATGGTCTTTCCTCAGTATTAATAACCCATTCCCGGACCTGCCAACAGCGACGTTTCCACCGTGCCATCGGTAATACGAAACATACCAGGAAAACGATCCTCCCAGCCTCGATTGCCGGCTGGACAGTACTGACGCCCGTTTCCTTCGATGGCGGCGACTGTGGGAATTCTTGCCGCCAAACTTGCAGAATGCAGAAACGATTCACCGATGCAGGTCAGGTCCTGTACGCACAGAAACAATTTGTATTTTTGAGCGGCAGCTCCCATTAGCAAAGCCTCGGTCTGACCCTTGCAGGCTTTCAGCGCAACACCCGAGTAACCTTGTTCTCGCGCCAACATGAGACTTTCGAAATCAACCAGGGACTCGTCAATGACAACCGGTTTGATCTGAGCGGCTCGATGCATGCGATTTTCGGGATTGGAGCGCAGGTCGCGATGAGTCGGCTGTTCAATGTATTGAATTCGATCCCAGGCGGCTGAGGATCGCTGTTTGACTTGGGCGAGAAAATCCAAAACGTACTCGACGTTCGCACAGCGTTCGTTGAAATCCACCGAGTACTGCCAATGCGCGCAGCCTTGTCGAGCTTGCGTCTCGGCTGCCACCTTGTCGACGGCAATCACACGCTCTACGTCCCACGGCAGATTCTCGCCAGCCAGCTTGATCTTTAGATGAGTCAGGCCGTTGTAAACAATCCACTCGCCTAGCGTATCGGGAAGACCATCTCCAACCGGCTTCGATACATCCTTGTCGGTGAGCGGATCGAGAGCCCCTACCAGGTGATAAAGGGGCAGGCGAGGTTTGGGGACACGGGAAGTGTATTGGTCGAGAAACTCACCTTGGAACTCGTCATTTAAATACGTCGATAAATCGTAATTGACATATTCCGCGCCGAGCAGGTTGTAGACGTTGGTGCCGAGCGCCCGGCCATAGGCATCGTAAATCGCCGCTTCCAGCGGACTGGCCGCGACGAGCTGCGCCAATATGGGAATGGGTTCGGCGAGATCTAGTTCCTCGGCCACTCGCGCAGCCAAGATGGGATAGGATTCCGTGATTTCGTGCGTAATATCCAGTGGATGGCCCATTCCGGAATAGTTGTCAGCCTCTTCTATTAGTAGCTCGGCAAATCGATCCATTGCGGCTAACGTTTGTTCACCGGACAGGACCTTGCTCGGCCACCCCCAAGCGTTTCCCATGGGCATGGACCCCGTGCCGGAACCCTGCCGGTGATCTCGCGTCTCGACGGTCAGATCGACATTGAAAACTACGGCATCGACCACCACTCGTCCTCCGAATTTGATGGGGGTACGGTAGTCGAATTTCTGCTTTGCTAGACGAACAGACGTCAGGCGAACATCGCTTGGCTTGGACATGCTGTACTCCGAGAGGCCCGGCGGGCGGACTGCTATCGCTGAATTCGCCAGAATTCAAGGCAACTCGCTAACGCCTGAATAATGCAGTTCGCAAACGTTTGAAACCTGTGTGCTGAAGTCTGGCGACTTCCGCTACGTTTGCAGGAACACAGATTACTCTCCGCTGTGCATCTGAGAAACCACGGGTAGGGTCGTCAGAGGTGTGCCACAGGCAGCCGCCGGAGTTGACTACGCTGTTCAGCGAAGATTCTTTCGGCGGCAAGCCAGTGTCGAATAGCGTAGGACAGTAAACCGTCTGCTGTATCACATATTGGTTTGAATTGTCTTTTCGACAACTACGACCGGTCTCTGGCGA
>JANNPR010000761.1:0-2412 GCA_031400345.1 Planctomycetota bacterium
CAGGGACGCATGCTCGAAGTCTTCGAGCTAAATTTCGTCACCGCGGAGGACGTGGCGGTTGTCGTCGAAGGAATGCTGTCGCCAGTGGGCACCGCCAGCACGATCGTGAGCAATAACGCCAACAACCGACAGACCAAGGAAGTAATTGTGGTGGAAGATCTCCCGCGCAATCTCAGTCGGGTTCGCGATTACATCTGCCAGGTTGATTATCCACCTCGGCAGGTGGTGATCGAAGCACACATTTTGGCGATCGACTTAAAGGATTCAAATCGGCACGGCGTGAACTTTGAACATCTCTTTAGTCCATCCAGCAACATCGTTTCCTTGAGATCGCAGGGCTTAGCAAACCCCTCGGCGCCGCAAGCATTCTTTTTCCAGCTAAGTGGCGGGAACCTCACCTCCCTGGTCGAGATGCTACGTAGTACCTCGGATGCCAAAACACTGGCTCAACCTCGCGTCCAGGTGTTGAATGGGCAGCGGGCAAGATTACAAGTCGGCCAACAACTAGGTTTTCGAGTTACCACGACAACTCAGACCAGTACGACTCAAGGGGTACAATTCCTGAACGTCGGCGTGATCCTGGAAATTACCCCACGCATCAGTAACGACGGGCGGATACTTTTGGAAGTGAGCCCCGAGGTGTCCAGCGGACGCGTGAACTCGGAAACGGGATTGCCGGAACAAGAGACGACCAATCTGGAGACCGACGTACTATTGTCGGACGGGCAAGGGATCGTGATTGCCGGTCTGATCAAAGAGACAGATACCAACGTGCAGACCAAGCTGCCGTTTTTTGGTGACCTAAAGTGGGTCGGTTCCATTTTTACTCGCCGTGAATTGGAAAAGCGGCGCGTAGAGATCATCATCACATTGTTACCGCGCATCGCTCCCTTTGATCCAGATTATCAACACAGGCAAAATGTAGAAAGTGAACGCGCGCATACCCCGTTGCTTCAACCGTGCCTCACTCGTCACCCACGGCCTTGGGAAGCCTGGCTACCGGATACCCTGGATAATCCGCGAGTCTTTCGACTCCCACGTTTTCGCGACGCGAATACCGCACCCCAGGACCTTCCATCCACGGAGCAGAGCCAACCCACGGCACTCCCGCATGACCTTGAGTTAGGTCCTCAGCAGTTCGAGGTTTTACCCCCTTGGTATCCTGCTGCGGCACCCACAGTTGATCCCGCAATAGCAGCTCCTCAAGTGCCAGTCGCACGTCGATTGCCATCGACAAAGGAAGAAATCCCGGCACATTCGATACGCTAGGTATTAGGAAAAAATGCTAGGCTAAACGTAGATTCCTGCTGCCTGCACTTCTGAGCACTGTGAAAGAGCCATTCATGAGACATCTGCTACCCGTCCCAACAGATCTCGAGTCCCTGTTGGAAAAACGCGATTTAGATGATCGACGGTTGACGCCGAAGCCCGCGAAAACGCAGAATAAGACGGACCGTCGAAAGTCTCGTCGCCGCGAGTCCGATCGCAATGTTGATTCCGCCAAGCAGAAATCAAAAACACGAGTGGCGAAACCGCGGTTGGATTGAGCTCTAGTGTTTTCTCTCAACTCGCTGTTACTTTCGCCCAGCGCAGATAAGCGTTTCAGCTCTATTTTTCTCGCGATAGGTCGACGCAGAGAATCTCGCGATCGTTCCGCGCAAATACGTGCCGGTTCGCAAACGCGGGATGCGACCAGCAGACGCCGCCTCGCTTCCCCAATTGCCCCTCCGTTGGATCAATTAGTTGGGCGCGACTAATCTCTTCAAATCCCTGCGGCGACAACCGAGCGATGATCAGTTCACCGCGCTCGTTGAACATCCAATACTTGTCTTGCTGACGCACGATGTGGATCGTGCTCCACCTATCTTTCGGCGTCGCCGTAAGATTTTCCCAGATACGATCACCATTCTTCGCATCCAGGCATCGCAGCTGTCCATAGCTATCCACACCGTAGATATAGTCTCCATCGATAACCGGAGTGTTGATGATCGAATGTAGGGCGTCCGTGTTTATTTCGTTGGCACCCTTACGTTGCCAAATTGGCTCGACAGCCGGACGATCCTTCGCCAATCGCAGCATCAAAGACCCATCATAGAACGATGTGACAAACAGCCGATCGCGGTCGACGACTGGCGAAGCAACACCGATCGGCATGTTCACGGGTTTGAACGCGTACCGCCAATACACTTCACCGGTCCCTGGATTCAATCCTGCCACACTGTCACCGGTCCAACACACGACGACCGGCTGGCCCCCTTGGTGTACCAGGATTGGGGCCGAGTACTGGCCCCGGTCGTCCAGGGACTTCCAAACTTCTTCGCCGCTTGCTTTGTCAAAGGCAACAATGCTGGCCTTAGTTGCGCCAATTGGCACTATCAACAGTTTGCCATAAATTAGTGGTGCGGCAGCAAT
>JANNPR010000782.1:0-2720 GCA_031400345.1 Planctomycetota bacterium
CGGCGACCAGCCCCGTGGTGGTGTACGAATACGACGTTCCCGCCGTACCGTTAAAGGTCAGCTGGGCCTGGATCTCGTCGGGAACTGCGCTATTGGGTTGCAAGAACGTCTCCAGCACAACGATTGGCTTAGGCACCGCCACGTCCGAGCGATAGGAAAGGGAAAGACCGGCCCAATCGAGTTGCGAACCGGTCGCATTGCGTCCCGAAGCGGGCGTTAGTGGCTGGTGAGCCGCCAATCCGCCCGTCATGAGAAATCCGCCGCGGGCCTGTTCTTCCAGGTTGGTGCGTGGCCCGAAGTTGCCACCGACGGCGATGGAGACGGTCGTCGTGTTACTATCAGTCGTGCCGTTATTGTCCTTATAGCTGAAGGTGTCGACGCCGCTGTAGCCGTTGTTGGGCGTGTAGGTAAACGTGCCGGCCGAGCCCACGAAATTGGAGATCGTGCCATTCGCTGGGTTGGCTACAATCGAGGCCGTAAGCGAGCCGCCGTTGGCACTAAAGTCGTTTTCCAAGAGAGGTTGGTTGGTGGACGTTACCACTAGCGCAGTGTTGGTTGCGGTGCTAAACAGCGAGTCTGGCCGAGCGATCGGCGCAACCGCCATCATTCGGCGATCTTCGAGTGGTTCAAAGAAATGCGACCGGCCGAACTGAATTCTGTGCGAACGGCGCTTCCTACCCTTGAGAATCGCCTTCGCCGTTGCCAGTAAACCCGAACGCTGAAGGCCGGTTCGCTTCGCAGTCATCGCTAATCCTTTGCGCGTTAGTGGCGGCCCACCTGGCGCGCAATGGAAGAGCAACGTAGTCCGTGAGAATGTCGCCAACTGCCACATTTCGCACGACATGAAAACAAACGCGCGAATCGAGCGAACCGCCTGTACAGAACGGGCCTGTTGTGGCCCATTCCGTGCTACCCCGAAACAGTCTTACCCCTGACGCTACTTAGAAGAGTCGCTCCGTCAAAGCGGACGGAAGGCGCAATGTTTCTAACCCGCTTTGGACATCTGTCAACAAAAATTCCGTTGCGGAAAAATCAAGTGGTTTCACAACACCCTTGCAGGTACACGATTGCGCCGACAACAAACTTTTTTTGAAGCCGTAAGTGTGGGGGAGGTTAGCCGTCACCCAACGTTGAAGGATAGTATCCCATCTACGGGAGCGGTGCATTCGGCGCATCATCCTTTGCAAAACTCCCCGTTATGTTGCACAATTGTCTTCCTGCTAGGTCTTTCTTTGCACCTCGGGGATGAACAATTCTGGCTAGATAGCTCGTTTCAATCCTGAAGCCCATGCGAAGAGGCGTTGAACACTTACCCAAAGCGTCAACAAGGGGCGAGCCTGTGTGCCTCGCTGGCGCTTCGGGTTGGTATCAGACCAAAGCAATTTCAGCAGTTGGAAATCATTCTTACGTTCGACAGCGTCGCCACGAGAGCTGGACATGAAGAAATCAAATTCGGATCCTTTGCCCATCGACTCGCTCCACACCGTTCGAAGTGTCTTTGTTTGGTTATCTGTTGTGGTGGCTGCTGATGTCTGTCAGACGGCAAGGGCTGGCGGGAAATTGGAATACAACCGAGACATTCGCCCCATTTTGGCGGAAAACTGCTTTGCGTGTCATGGTCCCGATAGCGCCGCCCGTAAGGCTGACTTACGAATTGACAAACGTGACACGGCTATCGACATGCAGGCAATCGTGCCGGGTAAACCGGACGAAAGCGAGATGTTACGCCGCATAAGTTCCAACGATCCAGAGATGCAGATGCCGCCGCCGGAAACGAAGAAACGGCTCGATCCGCAACAGATCGAAACACTGCGACGTTGGATCGCCGAGGGGGCCGAATACCAACTGCACTGGTCGCTGATTCCGCCGCAGCGCCCGCAACTGCCAGATGTGAAGGACGAGAGTTGGACAAAAGATCCAATCGATCGATTCATCCTTTCAGCGCTTGAAAAACGTAATCTCCGTCCGGCGCCCGAAGCGGACCGCCGCACGTTGGCTAGGCGTTTGAGCTTGGATCTAACAGGCTTACCCCCCAAACCGGCAGATGTCGAAACCTTTGTGGCCGATCAGTCCCCACAGTATTACGACACGTATGTGACGAAGCTGCTGGACTCGGTGCAATGGGGCGAACATCGCGGTCGATATTGGCTCGATTATGCGCGTTATGCCGATACGCATGGTATTCATTTTGACAATTATCGCGAGCTTTGGTCATTTCGCGATTGGGTGATCGGTGCATTTAATCGCAACCTGCCTTTTGATCAATTCACGATCGAGCAACTCGCCGGAGACCTCTTGCCACAGCCCACGCTCGAACAGCGTATCGCTTCGGGGTTCAACCGCTGCAACATCACCACCAGCGAGGGGGGCGCCATAGCGGAAGAATATTTAGTGCTTTACACACGAGACCGCACCGAAACGGTTTCTCAGGTATGGATGGGGCTGACTGCGGGCTGTGCCGTGTGCCACGATCACAAGTTTGACGCTTTTTCGACGCACGACTTTTATTCACTGGCCGCATTCTTTAACAACACCACGCAGGCTGCGATGGATGGGAACATTCAAGACACGCCCCCGGTGCTTGTCGTTCCGAATGTTGAGGACCGCACGCGTTGGAGTCAGTTACAGGCCGAACTTCCCGTAGCCAAGAAACAAATTGAAGATCGCAAGCAATTGGCCCGTGCTGAGTTTGATACTTGGTTCAAGACCGCAACTGCGGA
>JANNPR010000833.1:0-2225 GCA_031400345.1 Planctomycetota bacterium
CGTTGGTGCAGCTCCCGATGAACACCACGTCGATGGGCCGCCCCAGCAACGGCCCCGACCTTGATCAAGCCGTCTACCTCATCGCCCGAAACAGTCCTGGCAGTCTCCACAGTGGATAATTCGTTACTCGCATTATCCGCAGCGCGTGGGGATGTGCTGTGGGAATACCGCGCGGGAGATGATCAGGACTTGTCCGCACCGCTAACGATCACACGCTGGCGACCCGCACCGAATAAGCCCGAGCAGGTCCGTGGTCTATTACCGACTGCCAATGGTGAAATTCACGTGCTGGACCTGGTCCGCGGAAAACGCATCGGGAAATTTAAAACCGGTTTTCCGATGACCGTTGGAGGCGCTTTCGATCCCGCCAGTCAGCTGGTGTTCTTTCCCGCGGATAGTAGACGAGTGTTCGCCATTAACCCCGCGGCGATGAATTCAGATTCCACAACGGGCGACCATTCAGATCAAACGCAGGCCGCGAAATCGGTGCTGCTCACCGATCATGCCAGCGGTGCGCTACGAGCCCCACCGGTGGTCATCGGCCAATACCTAGTCCTTATTGAATCGGCGGATCTGGACACCACCAAAGTCCGCGCCTATCAAATCTCGGCCACAATTGGTTTTTCTGATCCGGAAGCCAAGCCGGTACGGGAAATCACGTTGCGGGGGTGGTCGTGGTTCACGCCACCCAGCATTCCGGATCGCATTACCGTGATCACCGACGCCGGTGAGCTGGGGGTATTTGGGTTGAACTTGGATCATGCCGAGGAAGCTCTCTTCCCGCTCATCCTCGAGAAGGGCAAACTGCCGCATTTGCCAATCCAAACGGAATCGCCCTATCGTGCGCTAGCGATTCATTCAGATGAGAATTTGCTCTGGCTAATGGCGGGAGGGACCCTGCGACAAATGTCGCTCGACATCTTAAACCAAAAAGTCACAACCTTGTGGCCCACGGGAAACCAGTCGCCAGCATCCGTCGGCATTCCGCTACACGAAGCGGAATTCGACCGAGTGGGCCAATTGGAGCGTTACGCAGCAGCGGATCGCGATACTAAACGCGAACGCATTTATTTGACGACGCGAACGCCGCACGGAGACGAAGTCCAATTTACCGCGGTGGATGCCAACTCCGGTCAGAAGTTGTGGCAGCGGCAGGTTGGACTCAGTCCGGCCATGGATCCGTTACCATGGAACGACGGCGCCTTGCTTGTCGATCAAACGGGGCGGTTGATGGAAGTGCATGCGGCAGGAGCGCCCGATAGCACCTCCGAAGCACAGTTAAGAATGGCCACCGATGCGGCGGCGTCCTCAGGCTTTCGCGAACGCACTGTTATCGCGCGTGATTCGCTGGGAACTCCCTATTTCGTGGTGTTGCGCAATGGCGGTTCCGAGCTGGAAATCCGGGCGCTGAATCGCGGTATCACCGCACAGGCTGGTTGGCGTCGAGTCGTCTTGCCTGCAGTGCGTCTGCAAGGTACGCCGGCAATTCTCGGTGATTATCTGGTGGCGCCTTGCTCCGATGGCCGGATGTACCGTGTGCGATTGGATGGGCAACCGGAAGTGCAACGGAATGAACAATCGTTTGGCTGGGCTCAATCAAGTACGCTCGCACCCAACTTCCTAGCCGAGGTGTGCGCGTTAGATAAGCGACGCGTGATTTTGGTCGACGGACCTCGGTTACGCTGGCTGGAGTTTTCGGCCGAAGACGCGGTCCCGAAATGGTCCGTCTCGAGGGAGCCATTCTTGGCGGAGGGTGTGATTTTCGGAGCACCAGTCGTAGTCGATGAATTTATCTTCGTCGCCGACAGGGCAAATGTCCTGTATCGCATTACCTCAGCCGACCCTGCCATCGAACCGTCTCGCTGGAAAGTCCCGGGCCGCGTCACGACGCCTCCTTTCCTGCGAGGCACTAGAGTATTCGTGATCGTCGATGAACGAAAGATACTGTGCTTCGATCCAAAGGCGTCAGCGGAGACTCCTCAGCCGATCTGGGCGTCAGAGCCGTTCGGCGGTCGCATTTGCGGTCAGCCTGTCCTAGTTAGCAACGCGCTTCTTGTCACCGATGAGAGTGGTGCGATCACGGCAGTGAGCCTCAGCGACGGACAAAAGCGTGGTGGAATTCAGTTGCCCGATGGAGCCATACCGGCGTGCTCTGCGATCCCACTTCGTCTACCGCGTGTGCTGGTGCCACTGGCTGACGGGACGTTGATGTGGCGGTCCCTAAA
>JANNPR010000850.1:0-1651 GCA_031400345.1 Planctomycetota bacterium
CTTAGGCTCCCTTCGTCAGGGACGTGCCACCCCGTTGTAGTCGGCACAGGCAGTGTGCCTACTACAACTTCGGCGTTTGCCAGTGGTACACTTTCGGACTTACTAACTATTAAGAACTAAGCAATATGCGGCTCGGCTACAACACGAACGGGTTGGCACACCACGATCTATTTGCGGCGGCAAACCTGTTGTCCGAAATTGGATATCGATCGATTGCGATCACGCTTGACCATGCTGCGCTGAATCCGTTCCTGCAGGATTACTTACAACAGGCTGAGAGGATGCGCGAACGGCTCGGACAATTGGGTCTGAGTTCTGTTGTGGAAACGGGCGCTCGCTTTCTACTGGATCCACATACGAAGCACGAGCCGACCTTGTTGTCCGCCATCAAATCGGATCGCGAACGGCGTATCGATTTCCTATGCCGATCGATCGATGTGGCTCAGGTTTTAGGCAGTGACTGCGTCTCCTTGTGGTCGGGCGTGTTGCGAGAATCGGTGACACCGGAACAGGCATTTCAACGCTTAATCGACAGTCTATCGCCGGTGATCGAATACGCGGACAAGCACAGCGTCGAACTTGCCTTCGAACCCGAGCCGGGAATGTTCATTGACAATATGGCCCAATTCGACGAGCTTCAGCAGCGGCTGAATCAATCTCACTTGAGATTGACCTTGGACATCGGCCATTTGCACTGTGAGGGTGAGGTTCCGATTGCCGAGTACATTCGACGATGGGGATCCTATCTCGCCAACGTACACATTGAAGATATGCGAGTCGGTGTTCATGAGCATCTCATGTTTGGGGAAGGTGAGATCGACTTCGGGCCCGTCATTGACGCTTTGAACGAAGTCGGCTACCAAGGCGGACTACATGTAGAACTCAGTCGACACAGCCACGACGGACCGGAAGTCGCCCGCCGCGCTTACCAGTTCCTTTGCCGGTTCCGATCCAACGATGCTCTCTAACGGCGAACAAAATGCCACAACACGTCCTATTCCTTTCGGTTCCCGGCCTGAGAGATCGTGACTTGGCGGCCATGCCTCAGTTGTCGGCCTTGATGTCCCACGGATCTCGCTCAACTCTGCAACCCAGTTTTCCCTGCGTCACCTGGCCGGTGCAATCGAATATGCTTACCGGCAAGCTCCCGCACGAACATGGAATCCTGGCCAATGGAATCTACTGGCGTGATCGGCAGCAAGTTGAGATGTGGACCATGGGCAACGACAAGATTCTCGCTCCGCAAATCTGGGACAAGCTGCATCAACGAAACCAGAGCCTAACGTCGGCTGCCTGGTTCCCGATGCTTAGCAAGGGATGCGGCGCAGATTACGTTTGCATGCCAGCGCCGATTCACAACCCTGATGGTTCGGAATCGCTTTGGTGCTATACCAAACCGACCGCTCTGTATGGGGAATATCGCGACCAGTTAGGCCATTTTCCGCTGCAACATTTTTGGGGACCTTTGGCGAACATCAAATCCACAGCCTGGATTGTGGACTCCGCCATCCTTGCGGCCCGGAAGTTCCGGCCAAATTTCTTTTATATTTACCTGCCTCATTTGGACTACGCGGCACAGAAATTGGGACCAGATAGTCCGGCGGCACTCCAAGCCGTCCAGGAATTGGATCTGGAGATTGGCAAGTTAGCT
>JANNPR010000875.1:0-1701 GCA_031400345.1 Planctomycetota bacterium
AACCGCCAACGGCTTCTCGCAGTCCGCGTTCGATTAACGAGTATTTTCGCAATCCCATCGGGCATCCCCTGCCGAGGATTCTCAATTTGATCAGGACATATGGAAATTCCGCGTTCCGGCGGAGTCATGAATATTGCCTGATTGCGGGTCACTCCGGAATACCCAGACGGATATTCCCTTGTAGGTTTGGGAATCACCACGGGGACGGCTTTGCGAGCCGCCTCCCCCTTAAACTCTATCCCACGGCCAACCACTGCTATGTCGCGAACGCGATTATTTTCCTTCAAAGCCTGCCAAACCTCGTCGAGTGCCGGAACCCACAATTCAAATCCTGGGTTCTCGCTTAGACGGAGTTGGTTCACCTCTGAGTCCGACGTGGAATCATAATTCTGACAGAATGCGTCCAAGCCATGTTCGCCAACTTCGCGGAGGCGCACACGATGAGAGGAGAGTTGTTCTCGATTCCTGCGTCGGCGACCAAGGATAATCGCCGTCTCGGCCTGCGCGAACTCGAAGACCTTTCCCGGAAAGAGGCAGATTTCTGACAACTCGAAATCCCGTAAAAGTTCCTCACGTACTGCCTTTGCCTCTGGTCCGCTAACAACTGTCTGGGGAACTATAACGCCGAATACACTTCCAGGACTCAAATGGTTTAGCGTGCGATGAAGCAGTTCGACTGCTTTCTTTTGTGATACAGGGAAGCCGGCATCGTCGCACTCCTTCTTTTCTTCTTCGTCGAATTTTTCGTAAGGAGGATTACAGAGCAATACACCACACCTGCCCGCCTCTTTCGCGAGAGCATTTGATGCGTACATGTTGCCCGGTTGCAAATCCCAGCCATTGGGCATGGGTACGTCGGCAAGCGTAAGTGTCAGCCGCGCAATCTCGCGAGCGAACTCATCGACCTCCAATCCGTGGACGTGGGATTTTAGATAGTTATGAGTTCTTGCTTCATCCCGGTCCCGCACCTCCAATCGTAGGAGTCGCATGGCTGATAGTAAAAATGGTGCATGACCACACGCAGGCTCAAAAACGTGCCGGTCATCTTCAGCAATCTCTTGAATCCAGTCGTACAGACTCCACACGACATAGTCCACAAGCCAAGGTGGCGTAGCGTGGATACCAAGTTTCTTTCGAAGGGCCTTAGTCACGAGCGTATGTTCGTAGACGTAAGCGAGGGTTTCCGGGGACACGACGCTAAAGTTGCCCGCATTACGGAAGAATGCAGTTGCAGAAGTTAGCGCTGTCTTCCACCTTTCCGTGATCGGAATGCCGGTCTGACCAGCGTTGTAGTGCTTCTCAACCGCGGACAACACATCCTGTGGCTTGGTCAAATCCAATCCTTTGAAGCCGTGAACACCTTTGTCCTTCAGTATCTTGCCCGCCAGCAACCGAAATACCGCTGTAAATATCCTGCGGAGACTTTTCTGGTTTGGTTCGCTGTTGCCCAATGCTAGTAGCATTGCGCGGGTCATCGCCTCAACCAGATCATGCAGTTTTCTGCCGGCTTCTTCACGCAGCAACGGCAAAAAACCAGCATCGACAAAATCAAGTTGCCTCGATTTGTCCACTCTCGCAATGGTCTTCCCGCGATAGACGCTAACCGGGTCGAGTTTGTCCTTATGCTGGTGGACGAGCGCTGCAAACTCATTAGCTGGCTTCGAATGGAAAAGGAAGGGCTTGGCAGGTCGCTGTATCCAC
>JANNPR010000891.1:0-2816 GCA_031400345.1 Planctomycetota bacterium
ATCAGAGACGCACTTGAGTGCAATGGTCGCGCTGGTACAGAGATAGTTAGCCGTTCAGTCGACTCAGAGAATCGACAATGATTTAGCGAGGTGCGACGGACACGGAAAGTTCTTCCGTCTCTGCGAACGATCGAAAACGAACCCCATACGCCTCCTGAACGGCATTTTCGACCGCCGATTCCAATCGCTTTAGCGGACATGGCTTCTCGAGTACCATCCAAATTGCTTCAGACGGAAAGTCGTCCGTCAACAAAGCATGATTGGGTTCCACCAACAGAATAACTGTCAAGTTGCGAACTAGACCACTCAGTCGCTGAGCCAATTCCAAACTATCGATTTCTGGTAAAGAACCATCGATCACGGCTACCCGAAAGTCCTTGAACGTCGCGGCCTCCAGCGCCTGCCGCGGGTGATACACGGGTGTCACGACGTAAGCAAGCTCGGTAAATCGCCGAGTCAACATGTCGAGCTGGCCGCGATTGGGTTGAACTATGAGTAATGGCTGCACCAGCGAGATTACATCACGGTTGGCACTCGTGGTTGGATCCGTTGCGACAAAGTTTCCCTGGCAGTGTTCGCAAATGGCGTCCCTCCCAAGTAACTCGACAGCGATCCTCAACGGACGTCCACAAACCGGACAATCCTGCCGAAAGCATGTTTTCATGAACATGGCCCGTCCTCCATAAATGGCTGGTTACGATGTCTATGTTGCGATCAACTGGAATAGTGTGAGCTAAACAGGCGGTTTCGAGCAACGCCAACACCGTTGTAGCCTCCTTATGTAACCCTGCCGAATGCGCGACGGAACGTGTTAAGTCGACGTCCACGCAAACACACGTTGGACCCTTTTCTTTCACAGCATGCATTCGATAATGCGAGCCATATCGCCCTAGCTCGGCGTCTCAGAACTCCAATCCTGACAGATTACTGGTCGATGCCTACTTTTTTTTGTGCTCGTTTTACGGCAAGTTTTTCCTTGGCTAGTGCGCCTCAAACATTGCAGTCCAGCGTCAGAGTTGTTAACGCAAAAGAGGTGAACGGTTGGGTTAAAAACCGTCTGGGCGACATCAGCATATCCGAACGAGCCTGCTCGTCAAGTCGAACTTCCAAATCGTTCGACAACGGGTTAAAGATGCCAAGACTTAGCTACTGGCGCTACGATAGCTGCGTAACGCTCGGCTGAAGATCCATCGTGACGCGAACAGACTGCCGACGGTTGCTAACAGTGCAAAGCCTGCCAAGGGCCATTCCCAATCCGCTCGAGGATTTAATGGTCGGGCGAGGATCCTAGCCGGCACGTTAACCACCACTAACACGGGAACCACAAACGTGAAAACCGCCCTTAGCGGCGCACCATACCGACCACTGTAGATCTCCATCGGATATCTCGAAAAATTCGTGATGTAAAACCAGAAATCGTAAAGAGTGTGATTTCGCCCCAGCCAAATGCTGGTTGCTGACAAGGAAATCATCAAGCTATAGAGAATGACGACCCCACACAGCACGTAAATTGGATAGGCAATCGCTGCAAAAGGGTGAACCACTAAAGGATCCGCATCCCGATTCATTAACTTTGCGAGGCTTACGGCGAGCAATATTAGACCCGCAGCAAAAGTCGCGAATGCGGACCAGTCTATACGCCGAAGCGAAACTAAAAATTGCGTATCGATTGGCTTAAGCAAGGCGAAGTCTAAGTTTCCGGTGCGAATGAGTTCGCTAAATTCCTCGGCGTTAGGCATGAAGAACGCCTCCACCAAACTGTAAATCAACATGGTCGTAGCAAGGAAAACAAAGAACTCGAATTTGCCCCAACCCGTATCTCGTCCAATTTGTGGCGTATTGGAAAACACCAATAAATAGAATCCAAGATTCATTAGCATCCAGGACACTGAGGACACGCATTCGATCAAAAAGTTGGCGCGGAACGTCATGTCCCGCACCAAACTATTATGAGCGAATCTCAAAAAGACTTTCCAATACGACGGCTGATCATTCATTACAGGTCCACCGAAATAGTGCACAAAAAGTTGAACCCCAGGGACGGAAGAGTCACAACCATTGGCGTACTCGTCGGACCCGACTAACCACCAAACGCGCTGTATCGTTTGACGCCCCGGTATAGCATCAGCCGCGACGAAACAAAAAAGAACGCGACCCAACCCGCCTGCATAAGCAGCTGCATTAGCAACTCGACGCCATGGAATTTTCCAAGAAAAACCGCCGCCGGAAAGTACGCTAGATACTGTAGAGGCATAACATTCACGATCGTCAGCCATGGTTCGGGTAAAATGTCGAGCGGGAACATGTGGCCCGACAGAAAGAAGCTGAAGAGCATGTACACGAATAAAAGGGAACTCACTTCGAGCAGCCAGAAGCCGAGCAAACCAATGCACGTTTCAAGGAACATTCCCAATAAGAAGCTCATCAATAGAGAGGCTACAAACGCCGCGGCAGTGGTCGCCGAATGAGTGGCTGCCTCTTCCGGAAGATCATGGAAATAGCTCCGGCAGAGAAAGAACACTAGTCCAAATGGGGCAATCGCTACCGAGTAGTACGCCAGTTTGTGCGCTACTCGACTGAGCAGCAGGAAACTGATCAAGTCCACCGGTTGGATCAGAAACTTCTTGATTTCGCCTTCGCGAATCTGTCGCGCAATGCCCGAGGCTAGACCCGGCATGCTAGAAAACGCGCGACTAATCATGGTCAACAGATAATAGCCAACGAATTGCTCATAACCGTATCCCCCCAGCGGCTGGCCATCTCGAGCTTCAAATATGGCGTACCATAGAAATATCTGGGTGACAATTGGAAGAAAC
>JANNPR010000897.1:0-3425 GCA_031400345.1 Planctomycetota bacterium
GACCGCATTTAGCTGGGCGTCGCACACGCCCAATGATCCTCACCAAGAGCGGGCTTGGACCGATGAACACGACTGGTTCAACAATGAGCATTGGATCTACCCCATGTACCCTAAACGGTTCATGGAAAGCACTTGCTTAAAGTGTCACCACGATGTGGTTGACTTGGAACCGAGTGAGCGGTTTCCCGACCCGCCCGCTCCTAAAGTAACACGCGGCTACGATATCATTCGCAAGTATGGCTGCTACGGCTGCCATGAAATCCAGGGCTATGATGGTCCGGCACGCCAAGTTGGTCCCGATATGCGTCTTGAGCCGAACTATTATGCTGCGGCGCAACAGCTGAAGACGGAACCGGGCTACCAGAAACTGAGCGATACAGAACGCGATTGGATCGAACAGTTGATCCAGCATCCAGAGCGAGACGCGGCGCGTCGTCGCCTGGCAGAAACCTTGACGGCGGACGAAAAGTCGCCATCGCCACTATTCTCAAATGCCGTACATAAAAACCTGGCGCCGTTGCTTAAGGATGCGGAGGCACCTGGAGAATTGCGCAAGTCTGGCCCTAGCCTCCGTTTTGTTGCCAACAAAGTGGATTCGGCGTTTTTATACGATTGGATCAACAACCCCCAGCACTTCCGGCCGGATACTCGGATGCCGCGGTTCTTTGGCTTGTGGGACCATTTGCAGGGCAGGGGCCGAGAGATCGCCGAAGAGTATGAGCCTGTCGAGATCTTGGGAATTGCAACGTACTTGCTCCAACGGTCCCAGGCCTTCGAGTATCTAGCACCTCCCGAGGGAATGAAGGAAAGTTCGTCAGAAGAAAAAGTCGCTCGCGGCAAGGTCCTGTTCGAAACGCGAGGTTGTTTGGCATGCCACACCCATAAAGACTTCCCGGATACTGCTAAGTTTCGCGCTCGCGAAGATATCGTCCAAGGGCCCGACCTCTCCGGTATCGGAGATAAGTTGCAACTCGATCGAAATCCGAATGGCCGAAAATGGCTGTATACCTGGATCAAGGAGCCGACGCTTTACCACCCCAGAACGGTCATGCCCAATGTATTCCTAAATCCCATCAAGGATGCGGAAGGCAATTTGAGCGACCCCGCTGACGACATTGTGAGCTATTTGCTCACGGACGCGCAAATCGGTTGGCAGCCACTGCCAGAAACACGGACTATTCCACAAGATCTAAATCCAGAAGTGTTAGATCGTTTGGCCCTGGAGCATCTGAAGGAAGCATTCTTTGAGAAAAAAGCGGTGCAGCACCTTAAAAAGGGTATTCCCAATACGGATCGATCAGAGCTCAAGGGTGCGGAAACAGAATTAATCGTGTCAGACACCGAAGCGGCCGACCCGAATTTTCAGCTCAGCGCAACACAGAAATTGACCTACATTGGCCGTAAGTCGATTGCCAAATACGGCTGTTATGGATGCCACGACATCCCCGGGTTCGAAGATGCCAAACCGATCGGAACCGGCTTAGCAGACTGGGGTCGCAAGGACCCGTCGCGACTCGCATTCGAACATGTCACCCATTACTTGCACGAGCACCATACAGGTTCCGCGGCTCACTCGGGCCCCACCATGGTGGGCTCGAAAACGACCAGTGTTCCTACAACGGACGTGGGGCGAACATCATCCGGCTCCGACGCAACAAGCCAAAAAGAACACGCAGACGCGGCTGGGCAGCCAGCCAAAAATGGACACCTATCCGGAAATGGCCACTCCGGAACCAACGCTAGTGCCGATGAGATGGACCCGTATTTCATGGATCAGATCGAAGGGGGAAGTCGCATTGGCTTCATCTACCAAAAGCTGAGAGAACCACGCAGCTATGACTATCACAAGACGGAAAACAAAAGGTACAACGAGCGACTCCGCATGCCTAAGTTTCCGTTTGATGCGGAGGAACGGGAAGCGGTTATAACTTTCGTGCTCGGATTGATTGCGGATCCGCCTGCCGAAAAATTTGTGGCGCATGCTAACGAGCGCCAGCGCGCAATCCTGGATGGCCGTAAAGCCATTGAGAAGTACAACTGTGCCGGGTGTCACATTTTGGATGCGGAGAGTTGGACGCTTAATATCCCGCCAGAAAAAGGCCCGGCGCAACCGGAAGTCAAAACGTATCCGTTCCTCAAGACTCATATATCGACGGATGATCTTGTTCGGTCGCAAAAGACCGATCGGAGAGGATTGGTTCGCGCACACCTGTACGGGATGCCGGCGATCGGCGACGACGGAAAACCCATTGCCTACGATTCGGAAGGGGATCCGATTGAGGCGGGCACGAAATACGACCCCAGCACACTCGAATATCCGCTGGAATTATGGCGCCCCGCGCCTATCAACGGCAGTATCTACGAGGTGGGTGTGTTGCCCGTCAACGTTGCCGGCCGAAGCATCGAAACCAAGCGCTCGACTGTGGGTGGGTTCCTGGCAAAATACTTGTCGCCACGCGTGGTGGCGATTGAAAAGCAAGTTAATCCTGCCGCCAAGGGGACTGAGGCCTGGGGTTGGCTGCCTCCTACCCTAGTGGGCGAGGGCAGCAAGGTCCAATCCAACTGGCTGCATAGCTTCCTGCTGGATCCATACCCCATCCGTCCCGCCGTGTTTCTACGGATGCCAAAGTTCAACATGTCGCCATCCGAAGCGACTGCGATCGTCAATTACTTTTCCGCCATCGATAACGCGGACTATCCCTATCAGTTTGCGGATCGCAAGCGGAGCGAGCACCTGGAACAAGAAGATTCCAGATATCGCGGCGTGTTGGAGAAGCAGGGACAGACCGAAGCCGAACGCGGTGTCAGGCTCGACGATGCCATGAAAATCGTTACGAATAATAACTATTGCGTGAAGTGCCATGTGATTGCCGACTTTGAGCCCAAAGGTTCCGAACGAGCGAAAGCACCGAACTTGGCTCAAGTGCATCAGCGACTTCGCCCTGAGTATCTTAGACCGTGGATCGCTAATCCAAAATCGATTCTGCCCTATACAAGCATGCCAGTGAACCTTCCTTATGATCCTGAATCCCCGACATTGGGTGGCGTGAGTCAGGATCTGTACCATGGAACGAGCATTGAACAGGTAGATGCCTTGGTCGACCTGTTGATGAATTTCGAGGAATATGCCAAGTCACGTAACAAGGTGGCTGAGTTGGTAAAGGAGTCGCCGCCGGCAACTGACGTGCCGGCGACTGACGTGCCGCCGGCGGCCGATGCGCCTGCAGCGACCGGCGAGACAAAAACTTCAGCAGGTGAGTAGGTTTGATCGCTCACGATCTGACCTGGGCGAATTCGTTGAAGTCAATGTCAGCGTTAAGTCGGACGAGCAACTGTGTGCGACAAAGGGACGCATTTTCACCGGGAATTGACGGGCGTATACTCTTAAGAAAGGTCCACACCAACCCGAAGCGCAAGCGAGGCAA
>JANNPR010000906.1:0-5730 GCA_031400345.1 Planctomycetota bacterium
TATCCTCGGCAACGGCCGTATAGGTTAGGGTGTCGCCCGGCAAAGCCGGAGCATGGAAAATCGCTTTACCCACTTTCGCGAGCACGACTCGATTTTGGAAACCCCCGAACTCGCAAACCAGCAGTCCGCCAGTCTGCGCCAATCCCTCGATGATGAGCGACGCGGGCATCATGGGGAAGCCGGGTAGATATTCATCGAGCTGCTCTTCGGCCAGCGATACGTTCTTGATGGCGACAGCCCTGCGCCCGCTTTCAAATTCAACAAATTTATCGATCCAAAACCATCGCATATTTATGGCGTGTTCGTTAGGGCACCAGGGGAAGCTTCAGACCGGCTTGATACGCGCCTCTTCGATGAGGCCGCTTCCGCACCGCCAATCCGACACCGAGCGTGTTGCCGGGTAACTCGAGTCGGGTAACTCGAGACTTCGAATCCAGAACGCGGCTCTAAGCCGCCGTCACCTTTGAGCTCACGTAGCGACATAGATCGCTGACGGTCAGCAGATTTCCAAAGTCCATCATGACCGGGTTAGCTTCGAACTTCGTCAAGTCGGCGAACGGCATGCGTTTTTTCAGCTGTTCGATGCCCGCAGAAGTCACTTTTCCATCCTTAACGTATTCAGCATTCGTCAAAATGTCGTCGGGAAAAAGTTCGTTGCGCGGAATCTCGATGCCAAACGACTTTTCTAATCGAAACACAATGTCCAAAAAGTCGATGGACTCGGCACCCAAATCCCCCACCATGGTCGCTGTGGGCGTAACCTCTTCTTCATCCACGCTGAGCGCGTCAATCAATGCACCGCGAACTTTTTCAAAGACTTCTTCTTTGGTTGGCATGCGATTCTAACTCCCGATTCCGATTTCTTAATTCGTACATTCTTGTGATTCAGGGGGCCCCGACAATTGTGGGCGTGCTGAGCAACTGGGCGAACTCTGCCCGCAATTGCTGCTGCGTGTAGGCATCCAACATCCCGCGACTCGGATATCGATCGGCTGCGTTAAACCGCTCCAATATCAACCGACCACCTACTGCCGGATTACCTCCGACCGTCCCTTGGGCCATCAAAGTTGTTAATCGCCCATCATCCTTTTGAATCTCGCATTGGATGATTAACTCCTGGCCCGGCTTCACAAATTCCGCGAACTTTACGTTTCGTACTTCCTTTAGCCGCACAATGGCTTCAACGAAATCCGTGCTTTTCAACACCAGCCACATGCTAGCTTGAAACAACGCCTCCAACATCAACACCCCAGGCATGACCGGGAATCGCGGAAAATGATCCTTCAAATACTCTTCGTCACTGCGCAATCGTTTGATCGCGATAATCCGCTGGTTCTCTTGTAACTCCGTGATTTGGTCAATGAGCCGAAAACGCATGAAGCAAAACGTCTTAAGGCAGGATACAGCCAATGAGTAGAAAGTCCGACATCGGCTGCGAATGTCGTGCCGGGCCACGTAAAGGGCGACAGTATAACGAGCAGCAGAAATGCTCACAACCCGGAGGGGTTCGGGTTGAGAGGTTAGAGGTTAGAGGTTAGAGGTTAGAGGTTAGTGGGGCGCGGATGCTGTGGCCATGCCGTCGGCGGAGAGATCGGCCGACCTAATGAGAGTCCGAGCCGATTCGTCAGCGTAAATTGATGATTTCCAGCACTAACCACTAACCACTAACCACTGACCTCTCCTACGCAAAGATAGCTTTTACCACGTTGCCATGAACATCTGTGAGCCTAAAGTCTCGGCCCGCATGCCGATACGTAAGTTTGAGGTGATCTAGACCTAGTAAGTACAGCAACGTCGCATGAAAATCGTGAATATGAACTTTGTTTTCAGTAGCGTAGAAGCCGTAATCATCGGTCGTGCCGTATCGAAGACCACCTTTTACACTTCCCCCGGCCAGCCACAACGTAAATCCATCGGGATTGTGATCCCGGCCATTCGTTCCTTGGACGGTGGGTGTGCGACCGAACTCCCCGCTCCAAACGACCAAGGTGTCGTCCCAAAGCCCGCGCTGCTTCAAATCGGTTAACAAGCCGGCAATTGGAAGGTCGACTTCCTTTGCGTTTTTTTCGTGCCCGAGTTTTAAGTCGCTATGTTGGTCCCATTGAACATTCGAATCGCTATGGGTCACTTGGACAAACCGGACGCCTCGTTCCACGAAGCGACGAGCCATTAAACATTGCTGGCCGAAATTGGCGGTCGTGGGATTGTCCAGGCCATATAGCCCACGTGTTGCCTCTGTTTCGTCCGAGATTCGCTCGGCGGTTGGCATTTCATTCTGCATTCGAAACGCCAGTTCAAAGCTATTCATGCGCCCTTCTAGAGCTTCATGTGCGGACGCCTGTTGTAAATGGATCCGGTTTAACTCGGCCATCATGTCCAACTGCAATCGTTGCTCGTCCCGTGACGTACCGGCTGCGTTGGCAATGTACTTCACCTGTGCTTTGTCAATTGAAACACTCGCGTTTCCGATCGGGGTCCCCTGATAGGCTGCCGGTAGAAAGGCGGAACTCCAGTTGTTGACTCCGCCATGGGCCAGCGTTGGGCAAATGGTGATGAAGCCCGGAAGGTTCTGATTCTCGGAACCCAATCCATAGGTTAGCCACGAACCCATACTGGGACGTACGAAATTGTCGCTTCCGGTATGCAATTTCAGGACGGCGCCGCCGTGGGCCGCATTCGTTCCATGCAATGAGTGAATGAAGCAAATGTCGTCTACGTGCTGGGCAACATTTGGAAAAAGCTCACTCACAAACATTCCGCTTTGGCCATGCTGCGCAAACGACCAAGGAGATTTATACAACTTACCCGTGGGAGCAAACTGCACGCGAGGCTTGTCGAACGGCAAAGGCTTATCGTGGTCCCGATTGAGCAGAGGCTTGTAATCAAACGTATCGATGTGCGACGGGCCACCTTTCATAAACAGAAAGATGACTCGCTTAGCGCGTGCTGGAAAATGAGGGTTACGGGCAGCCAACGGATTGGAAGCTTCAGCCGCGGCGGCTGGGTTACCGGCGCCGTCTTCCGCTAGTAATGCGGCTAAGGCTAGGTAACCAAAACCTAAAGCGCTGGTGCGTAACGCCTCACGACGCGACACATTCATAGGCTGTCCACAACAGGTTCGCTCACTCATCAATTCGTTCCTCGCTCATCTAACGTAGACGAATTCATTCGCGGCCAGCACGGTTTGACACAGCAACGTCCAGGCTTTTTGTCTACGACGTTGGAGATCTTCCACACCAGGCTTCAGTGCACCGTCGAATAGGGAGAGATATCGTTCCGCCACCGCCATCTCAGAATCGGTTGGCGAGCGAGACAGTGCTCGGGCATACATCTCACGAAGCCGTCCATTTTCGTCCAGTTGCAAATCATGAAGCAGGTCGTCGGCCATGGCCGAAGCTGCGGCGTAAACTATTTCGCTATTCATCATGAACAATGCTTGTGGCGCCACAGTGGTGGTATCGCGATTGCCGTTTAGAACAGCCGCATCGGCGTAGTCGAATAGTTGAAAAACGTCGTACAGGTTGTTGCGAACGACTGGTAAATACAACGATCGGCGACGACTATCGTAGCTCGTTTTGTCTTGAGACGTGTGATTGAAAAAGTAGTCGCGGTTCTTCACATGCGACAGTGAGCCACCCATCTCCGTGTCCAGCCGGCCACTCACGAACAATAGCGAATCGCGAATGGCTTCCGCTTCAAGTCGCCGCACTTCTGCCCGTCCGAGCAGCCGGTTGTCCGGGTCGAGCATTTCCAGAGCTGGTTCATTTTCGCTACTCAACTGATACGTCGCGGACAACATGATTACGCGGTGCAAACGTTTTAACGACCACTGGTCTCGCACCAGGCTGGTTGCCAGCCAATCCAGCAGCTGCGGATTAACGGGAATCTCACCCAGCATGCCGAAATTATCGGTGGAGCGGACCAATCCCTTACCGAAATGCCAGCGCCATATTCGGTTGGCCAAAACGCGCCCGGTGAGGGGGTGATGCGGCTGCACCAACCATTGCGCCAACTGTAACCTGCCGCTGGAATGCGAATCGAAACCGACCTCGGATGGGTCAGCGAGCACTCGTGGCACACGTCGGGGTACGGTCTTACCAAGAGTCAAATGACTTCCACGGACGTGGATGGGCACATCCGCCACTTTGCCCTCGGTGGCTCCCATGGCGCTCGTCACCTCTGGAGCCGTCTTTTCAAATGCCACCAATTCCTCGCGGAGGCGTTTTAATTCGCTCTTTGTTTCGGTTGGAAATCGCACTTCGGCGTCGCTCGGCAGTTCCTCGCCGGGTTTGAGCTCTTGCTTAAGTTTTTCGTTCGCGACCTTTTTCACCTCTTCGATGGTCGACTTACGTCGTTGTACTTGTTCGTCGTGCTCTGCCTTTTTACCAAGCTCTTCGAGGGTAGCGATGGGGTTTTCGTACCAGCGAGCGACCTTCGTGAAATGCTCCATGGTGCGAGTGCTTTTGAAGATTCCCGCCAACGCATAATAGTCGTCAGTTGAAATCGGATCGAATTTGTGGTCGTGACATCGGGCGCACCCCAGCGTCAGTCCCAGAACCGCCTTTCCGAACGAGTCAATTTGTTCGTCGACGATATCCATTTCCATTTTTTGTTCGTCGACTTCAGCAAGAACCTTTGGCCCAAGCGTCAAGAAACCGGTGGCAATCAGCCTTTCGTGCTGAGTTGACGCGCCGGAATGGTTCTCTTTATCCGAAATCAAGTCTCCTGCCAACTGTTCCACGATGAACTGGTCGAAAGGTTTGTCTCGGTTCCACGAATCCACGACGTAATCGCGGAATCGCCAGGCGTTTCCAAACGCGACGTTCTCGTCTAATCCGTTGGAATCCGTATAGCGGGCGATATCCAGCCAGTGCCGACCCCAGCGTTCGCCATAGCGCGGTGAAGCGAGCAGTCGATCGAGCAGCCGGTCCCACGCGTCAGGGACATCGCTATTCACGAAGAGATCGACTTCCTGCGGCGCAGGCGGCAGACCCGTAACGTCAAAAGTTGCCCGCCTGATTAAGGCTTGCTTTTCGGCTGGCTTGACTGGGGAAATTCCCTGGTGCTCGAGCGGACCAAGTACAAATGGATCGATGGCTGACAATACCCATGTACGCTTGCTGACATCGGGCGGTGGGGGGGTAATCGGGGGACGAAACGCCCAAAACTCTTTCCCCTTCAACACCCGTTCGTCGTCCACGTATTTTTGCGGCACCGGAGCACCATCGGCATTCGGCATTGCCGCGCCTAACTGGATCCAGCGAATTATCGCCGCCGTTTGGTCCGGCCGAAGTCGTTTGTTCGGCGGTGGCGGCATTTGCAGGGCTTCGTCGGCGTATCCGATGGCTTTCACCAATAGGCTTTGATCCGGAGCTTGCGGCACTACCGTGTTACCGGAAGCACCTCCGCGCAAAATGGCTGTGGAAGAATCCAGCCGTAATTCGCCTTCCTGTTTGTCCGGGCCATGGCACTGGTAACAATGCTCAGACAAGACGGGCCGGATCTCTTTTTCGAAGGCATCCAGCAATTCGCGGGACGGCTCGGTGGCCGCGAGAGGCAGCGGCGCACTCAGCGCCATACAAGTGAGCAAGCAGATGGTGTCGGTTTTCATACCTCCATCATGCAAAACCTCATGACGCGGCTCAAGTGACGTTTGCCGGAACACCCAATTTAGTACGATGCGGATGACCCGCGGTTGTTATACAGGCACACTCCGTGTGCCGTTACGGC
>JANNPR010000929.1:0-5752 GCA_031400345.1 Planctomycetota bacterium
CCTTCTAAGAAACTCTTTTCGTAAGGCTCTAACCCGGTGCCACCGCTCCGAACTTGGCGAAGTACCAACCTACTCTTTAGCCAACCACTCTCGATATCTCTGCGCCAATCGTCTACCTCGTTGAATCGCGGGTCCGTTGGATAACGCGTTAGAAAATCATCGATTACGTCTTTAACATCATCGGTTTTGTTGTCCTCGGCCGCGGCTCTGATGCTCGCGTACATTGTGTCCGCCGAGTTTTGGAAGGCGATCATTCCGATGGAAAATACACCAAGCAGTAGAATGACGGCGACCACCGCCACAATCGTCCAACGTTCGACACGCGATGCATCGGGATGATTGCTGGAACGCCATCCGGAGCGTCGTTCGTCACCCACGGTAGTAAAATGTGTCGAGCTTTGTGAATCGGCGGGCGTTGAATCCGATTTTGTCGGCGAGCTGGATGCTGGTTTGGCGACGACGGTGGAGTCACTTGATGCCGGCACGGCAGAGTGATCACGATCGGGCTCAATGGGCGAATCAGAGCTTGTAGGTTCGCTCGCACTGGCGAAGCGACCTGATTCTGCCGTTAAAGGCATCAAGGTGGGTGCCTCTCCATCGACTTGGGACGCGAACGAAGGCGGTTCCTCGATTCGCGTGCTTCCTCCCAAGGCATGCTGCATCGCTTTGAGTCGATTGGATAGCACAAGAGCTGTTGCAATACGGTCTGCCGGAAGTTTTTGCAATAGTTGCGATATGATGACCTCCAATTCGCTGGGGATCTTTGGAGCAAACTCGCGCACCGAAGGTGCCGCGTCATACCGCAGACTATGGATAATCTGCGGCAAGGACGGCCGCGAAAACGGGGTGCGACGTGCGAGCAACGTAAACATCACAGCACCCAGACTATACAAGTCGGTTCGATTACTGACCGCTTGACCTTCCGCTTGCTCGGGCGCCATGTAGTCGGCTGTGCCGATGACGCTCCCTTCGGCAGTGATATTTACCGCGCCGAACAACTTAGCAATGCCAAAATCCGTTAGTTTGATTTGGTTTTCGTTCTTCAGTAACAGGTTGGCGGGCTTCAAGTCACGATGGATCACACCACTGTCATGTGCATGTTTTAAAGCGGCACAAATATCGATCGCGAATTGAACCACCTCTTGCCAGTGGAAATACCGGCCGTTCTTCATTTCGTCTTGTAGGCTTCGACCTTCAACCAGTTCCATGGAATAGAACAGTTCGCCTTCTTGCTCTCCCCACCCAAATAGCTGAACAATGTGGGGATGGCGCAGCTTTTTCAATGTTTCAACTTCGGCGAGAAATCGCGACCGAAATCGGGGGTCGTCCGCAATCGCAGTCGACAAGACCTTAACCGCCACCTTTTGTTGGGTGGACTCGTGAACGCCAGCGTATACGGCTCCCATGCCGCCACGCCCTAATAGACGCTCGATTCGATAAGGTCCAAGTTTTTCGATCATGTGAGTTAACTCGGTGATAAGGCTGCTCGATTCTATTCCGTCACGCTGCGAATGGGCAGAGCGTCACGGCTTCAAAAGTAAAAAAACAACGAAGGGACAGGAGGCACTACTAGCTCTAAAGGGTTGTAATCGTTTATAGTTAATACGAGGGTTATGGCTGCGATATGGGCTCCGCATAACCTGATCCACGGGTCTGCCTATGGTGATACCGGTATGGCAAATGCATAAACGCTCGACCTTAGCCGGCGATGCTAAACCTGTCAGACGACATCCATTGGTAGCAGTCCTGGTTGCCCTTTCGATGGGCGCAACGTTCGATCATTTTATCGATGTCGGACGCACAAACTGGGTTTTAATCTCTGCGACCGCACTCTGCGGGTGGTGTTTTTTGTGGTGTCGGCGACATGACCGCGTGGCTGAAAGTTTGTTAATGATTGCCATCGGTGGCCTAGGAGCTGTTTGGCATGACTGTGCGTGGCGACTGTACGATGCTCAAGATCTGGGCCGATTTGCCACTCAGGAAGATCAGCCCGTGTGTCTTAGGCTTCAGGTCACGCAAACGCCGCGGTGGGTTCCCGCAGGTGTGGCCGATCCCTTGCGAGCGATCCCAGTCGGGGACCGATCCCAAGCAAGAGTCGAGTTACGATCCATTCGTGACGGTGCCGTCTGGAGACGCATTGCCGGCGAATCATTATTAGTTGTTGACGGGCATCTACTGGGGATCCGAGCAGGGGATCAGCTATGTGTCTACGCGATGCTTCAGAGCTTTAGTCCACCGTCCAATCCCGGCGAACGCGATTTCTCCGAATACCAGCGATGTATTCGCCGCCTGTGCCGTTTGCACTCGCCTCATCCCTCCTGTGTAACTCAGTTGCAACACGGGAGCTGGCTTCATCCCCGACGCTGGCTCGACGATATTCGGATCGGTTGCGATCGGACGATTTGGAGGTTCGTCGGCGGACAACAAGCGGGGCTCGCATCAGCCGTATTGCTAGGGAGTCGAGAGCAACTGGCGGAGGAAGAAACTGAGGCATTTTTCGAAACGGGGACCGTACACCTACTGGCCATCTCGGGAATGAATGTGGCCATTGTGGCGTACGGACTATGGTTTGTAGCTCGCCTTGGTTTGCTGTCACGTCAGGCTACGCTGGCAGCAACCGCATCGTTTGTTTTGATGTACGCTTTGCTCACCGGTGCCGAACCTCCGGTGCTGCGCGCTGCGATATTCGTTGTCACCGTGTGTCTGGCGAAATGGTTGGGGCGGCGTGGCCTAGAGTTCAACACACTGGCCGCAGCTGGAACAATCGTTTTCGCCATCAATCCACTGAGTCTATTTCAGCTTGGCACCCAACTATCGTTTCTAGCAGTAGGAGTCTTAGCCGGGTCCAGCTCTTACTCATCCAGTGTGGTGGCGGCGGATCCGCTGCAGCGGCTAATCGATCATACGCGAACTTGGCCCGCTCGCCAGTACCTTCATTGGCGGAATGCTGTTGGCAATGTCTGTAAAACAAGTTTTCTTGTTTGGCTCGCCACGACACCACTTGTCTGGTACCAGTTTCAATTGGTAACGCCGGCAGCCTTAGCGCTGAATCCAATGGTCTGGCTACCTATCGCGCTCGCCATGTACTCGGGCTTCGGAGTGCTTTTGCTCGGCAGACTGGTGCCCACGATCACGGTCATCTTGGGGTGGATTTGCCAAGTCAGCCTGGAGGTAGTTGATGGCCTAATTAATGCAGCCCTCTTATTTCCTGGGAACCATGTATGGTTGCCTGCTCCGCCCTGGTGGTGGGTTGGCGCCTTCTACACAGTGGTGGGTTTGATGGCTTCCGGGGAGCGATGGCGCGTGCCATCGCGATGGCGACTGGTACTGCTCTTAGTATGGTTGGCCGGCGCTTTCTGGCTTTCTCCGGCCGGGTTCCGTATGCTCAACGGCAAAACGAATTTATCGTGCTCGTTTCTTGCAGTTGGACATGGCACATGCGTCGTAGTTGAGTATCCGGATGGACGCGTTCTCTTATACGACGGCGGCCACATGGGTTCTCCTGCCGGTGCCATGCGGTCAATCGCGTCGTTTCTATGGCATCGCGGAATCCGACATTTGGACGCCGTCGTCGTCAGTCACGCGGACACGGACCATTTTAATGCTTTGCCGGGCTTGTTTCAGCGATTCACGGTCGGGGCAATGTACGTTTCGCCGATGATGGCGAGCCAGGCATCTACATCGGTTCAAGTATTGCGCAATGCAGCTCTTGAAGTAAACCTGCCGATTCGGGTTCTGAAGCAAGGCGATCAATTAATGACGAGCGACGGTATACGGACCGAGGTGCTGCATCCTCCAGCAAAGGGGATTCCTGGCAGTGATAATGCAAACAGCATCGTGCTGTGCATCCGACTTGGGAGCAAACGGATCCTATTAACGGGTGACATGGAATCGGCCGGATTGGAATCGTTACTGAAGCAACCTGCTGTTCACCAACAAATCATTATGGCGCCACATCATGGTAGCTATCGCAGCCATCCACTTGAGCTGTCAAAGTGGGCCAGCCCTACTTGGGTCGTAATTAGCGGTGACCGTGTAAGCAGTTCGCGAGATACCATCGCCGCTTATTCGCGGGCCGGTAGCTTAGTCTTTCACACGGATCGGGACGGAGCAGTACAGTTTGACGTTTCACCAGAGCGAGTGATGGCCATACGGCATCGAGATTCGGGGGATGGCACTCTTCGCTAACAAAGACCATACACCTTGAAACCTGAATCGCCAGCGTAGAATACACAGTGTGGCAACGCGTTTGAGAGGCCCGGTCGCTGGAGTGTGGCCTAGTTTTACCTGTTTGGCGAGCCTCACGCCTCAATAATCAAGCCACTTGAGCGAGGACGTAGGGCCCTTTAGGAATGAGTGCAATACTGGCGTTGCGACCGTATTCGGCCAATGCTTGAGCCAACGCTTGCTCTACACTTGCCGCACTTTGAACGAATAGTCTATCGATCACCTCGGCAGGCAGGCCATCACTAACGATTCGCACTTTCGCCTTGCGACAGACTTTGGCCAGTTCCTCCAGTTGCCATTGATCCATAACGAAATAATCCTTCGCCAGAATACGTTGAACAAACGCTTCCAAGTCCGAGTTCTCGTCGAACAGACTCTGAAACTGCGGACTCCCAATTCCTTCGGAAAGACTGGCGGCCATGATAATCGTTCCGCCCTTTTTAACGATGGGCAAAGCCCCGGTTAAGCCTTTCACCGCTTGATAAAACGTTGTATCTAACGGATACCCCGCACAGCTGGTGACCACAATATCGACTGGAGAAGGTACCGTATCTGTGACAACGGAGCGGCAGAACTTTACTCCTTCCATAAACGCCTGCTCCATGTCGCCTGCCACTAGCGCGAGTGGTTGGCGGCGAGCATCAATCACGACGTTAACGATAAAATCGCAGCCTGCTTTGCGACCTATCCAAGTATTTTCTTCATGAACTGGATTGCCATCCAGAATGCCACAGTCGGCGTTGGGATGTTCCAGGAACTCGGGTCCGTGCCAAAATTTGATCGTCTCCAAAGCGGCGATACCCGGGCAAATGAGTTTTCGCCCTCCCGAAAAGCCCGCCATCAGATGTGGTTCAATCAAGCCCGTGGTAATTTTCAGGTCTGCATTTACGTATCGCGAGTCAATCCAGATGGGAACACCCCGAGGGCTGTCCCCAAGGTAGGTATGCTCATCCATCACCTGCCCGTGATGGTTTTCGATGCGGTAACTTTCGTAAATACGGCGCCCCACCATTTCGATCAATTCGTCGCCCTCGTTGGGACGGTGGAGTCCGGTGGCGTTTAAGATGACAATCTTGTCTCGAGGGATTCCTGACGACTCCAGAGTTTCAAGAATGGGCGTCAGGATGAGCTCGTTGGGCACTGGTCGCGTTATGTCGCAAATGACAATGCAGGCGTCTTTTCGGCCGCGAGCTAGTTGCGCCAACGGGGGAGTTCCGATTGGCGCTGCCAAAATTTGTTGGAGTGTCGCCTGAGGGGCCGGGAGCGGCGGAGCATCCTTGTAAGCTAGTGTGCGGATATTCAGATCGTTTGGTAACGAGACCTCTAACCCCTTGCGGCCATATTCCAGCCGAACGCGCATAGTTTGCTCCCATCAGCAACCTAACGAAACGCCGTTCAGCTTCGGCGGACGTTTTGGCAATACCATAAAAGGCTTCGACCAAGACGGCATCCGACGCGAACGGCTCAGTTCGGCAGCTACTTCTTACCCTTGTCAGCTGATTTCTTCTCGCCTGCGGCTGGCGCC
>JANNPR010000944.1:0-3457 GCA_031400345.1 Planctomycetota bacterium
CGATCGGCGAACGAATAAACTCAGCGGACTGCTTCGGTCGCCACTCCGTGGCTAATGCCGCGTTGGATATCCCGTACCAGGGGCTCACGGCGGCTAACGCCTACGTTCGCCCCTGGCTACCGACTACCGCCACTCCGTGGCTAAGAGTGTGCGTCATACCAACCCGACGCGCCAGCGAGGAATTACGGCGGGAAGTCCGCATCAAGCACTCGCGTACGAGCGTTGAATAGGGACAAACCTTCCTATTACCGCAGAGGGAAGCTAAATAGCGCAACATCTAAGAGCGCAAGCGAAGGCATTACTGCGATTCGCTTCGCTCGCGCTTCAAGTTTGAACTATTGCGCCACAGCAGGACAAGTAAGATCCAGGCAATGATCGGCCCTATTCCAGCGATCCGAAAACCTGTCGCATACGAATTCGTTTTGTCAATTTCTTTTCCAACCATCCAGTGCATGATGGCCGTTGCCACCCAGTTGATACCGCCCAACATTCCCGTGATTAGACCTTGGCGACGAGTGGACAATTCCTGCGTAAATGCATAGTAAGTTGGGAAAAGGCCCAGCGATCCAAAACCGATCGCCAGAAGTACGGTAAACAGAACTGGGCCTTTCGGAAGCGCGACGACAACCAGCGCCAGCGTTGTTAAAAGAGCACACCCGAAAAAGGTCGCCATCCGCGCCCAGTGAACCTCGATGCGTCGTGCCGTCATCCACTTCACCGCCGCCCCGACGCTGAGGCAGCCAATATCCGTGGTGATGTAATACGCCGACGTAAACCAATTTACGGTCGTGCGGTCGTAGCCGTGAAACTCCCGCAAAAATCGGGGCAGCCAGGCTCGCGAATATTGCCACGTCAAATTGATAGCGATCACCGTAATCGTCAGCGCTAAAAGCTTCGGCCAGATGGTTTGAAAAGACGTGCTCGCATCGGGCCGAACGCCCGTTCCTTCTGCCTGAGCTAACGTCGCCCCTTTTGCTGACATGGCTGAAGAGGAGAGAGAATCCGTTTGCGGCGAGTTCGCGACCGGATGTAATAAGTCACTCTTGCGGATCAGAAGCAACCAAGGCACAACCCATAACATGCCCACCGAACCAATCACGACGTATGGTGCGCGCCAACTTCCCGGTACATCACTGACCATGAGTTGCACCACTAGTGGCGTGAAAACCGCCCCAACGGAAGCGCCACTTTGCAGCAAGCTGTTTCCAAATGTTCGGTCTTCGCGGCTGAGAATTCGCTGAGTCGTAACCAGCGCGCAAGGCCAGTGGCCGGCCTCAAAAAAACCGAGCACAGTGCGACACAGCAGCAAACCCAAATAACCAGGTGACATACTCGAGCCGGAACTTGAGAAGATTTTTCCCAACTCGGGCGCAAAGCCAGTGGCGATCCCAGCCAGCGACCACCCCAAAAACACGAACGGGTACAACCACCGAACCCCTACGCGATCGACCAACAGACCAAACAGCACCGACCCGGTGGCAAACGCTAGTCCGAAACTCGTTTCCAGCCAGCCGTATTGCTCATTGTTCAAACCTAGTTCTCGACCAATCTCCGTGTTCGTGAGGGAGAGTGTCTGGCGGTCCATGTAATTCAACATGGTGGCCATCAGCAAAACACCACAAACGCTCCACTTCCATTTGTGGGAACGAACCGGAATAGAACTCATGCGTCCCACTCCACTCCATTCCAGCCGAGCACTCCTTCTAGCATGAGAACCACATCGGCGGAGAATACTTGAAAAAGTGTTTCTCCTTTTTCGGCAGTGGCTTCGCGAGGGTCACCGATATGCCCCGGCTCAGTGCGATCTTTCGTGATCCAGGCCCGCTGCGCTGGTGAAAATCCTTTTCCAAAAGGAATCGACGGCACTCGAGCTAAATCCCCAACCAATTCCGGACGAATACGGAGCATCATGGAAGTCTCCCATTCGCACGCATGCCCCATGTGTTCTTGAGCGATGGAAGTATCAACTTTGTGAGGCTGGCCGCCCAGCGTCCAATACGTGGCGGACAACAACAGTAGGTCTTTGCGATCGCGATGCTTTTGTCGTACTTCGAACAGCGCTTGTTGCACGGGCACGATATTGCCTCCGTGCCCATTGATCAATACGATCCGCTGGAACCCATGAAAGATGAAGTTCTCGACCATATCCCTAAGTAGATCGAGGTAGAGTCGCGGCGATGCCGACATTGTGCCAGGAAAATCCAGGTGATGCTCTGAATTTCCAAGCCACATCAAGGGAACATATAAAATGCGGTCATGTAGTTTCGTGACCGTCCGGCGTATCACTTCTCCCAACAACAAACTGTCCGTATAAACCGGCATGTGCCTGCCGTGTTGCTCCAACGCGGCAATAGGAATCACAACGGGGGTATTCTTGGGCAACGCCGCGATCTCCGGCCATTTCATTTCCGAGAGTTCCATGAGTAGCTCCTATGCCTGCCGAGTGAAACAGGGATTTTATAAGGTGTCGTGATGATCAACCGCAGCAGTAGTGCAAAAGCCGCTGACGCACTGTGCCGGCCCAGTGGCATCACTTGTTTGCGACCTTAGACGTCGAGATTGTTATTCATCTTCCGACGCAGTTCGGGAATGATTTCGGCAGGAACGAATCGAGCTAACATCTCATCAGTTGACAAGGGAGTGATTTGTTTAATAAGCGAGCTGGAAACGTGAGCAAATTCTTCATCGGCCATCAGGAAAACCGTTTCGATTTCCGGATCGAGATGGCGGTTGGCCATCATCATCGTAAATTCACCCGCGATATCCGACAAAGGTCGGACGCCGCGGACCATAACCCGAGCTCCGCAGTCGCGCACAAATTGAACAGCTAATCCGGAAAATGTGCGTACTTCTACATTGCCGAAAACACGCACCACGCGTCTCACAAGCTCGACTCGCTCTTCGGGCGAAAACATCGCCCGTTTCTCCACATTGATGCCCACGCCTACCACCAGACGGTCCACCAAGCTGCTGCTACGTCGAATTACATTTAGGTGCCCCAAAGTAATCGGATCGAATGAACCCGTATAAACCGCAATTCGTTCTTTCGAGCCCATGCCTCAGGCCTTTCTGAATTGCACGAGTACAACCCGGTCACGCGGTGCCAACTATAATCCCAAAAGAATATCGAGACCGAAGAACAGATGATAGTCGTCTGGGCCGCAGGTGAGAATTTGTTGAGGATCGTGTGAGTTCAGAATTCCGCTCAGAAAGACCCGACACATCGGTCCGATCCGACAGTCATCACGCGATTTGCGAATTAAAGCGAAGGATTCCGATGTAAGGTCGTGTTCAGCAACACCACGCCCTGAACACTCGTTCCTCGCGTCTCAGTCCAGACGCCGCAGCAACGCGGGGTCGCGGTAGTACGGATTCCAGCGCCGGTCGTTGGCGTAGAACCACGACAGCGTGGCGACGTGCTCCATGATCCGCGCGTTGTACGGCTGCGTGCGGGTAC
>JANNPR010000949.1:0-8531 GCA_031400345.1 Planctomycetota bacterium
ATTTCTTATAGACATCGTGGTAATTGTGCATCGCCAAACCGATCTGTCGTAAGTTACTCGAACTCCTCGCGAGACGTTAATTTGCGTCTTTCTTCTCTGTCAATTCAGGTTCCAATTCCGGCAAGTCGGCTTTCGCAGCCAGGCCGTCTTTGTCGAGCCGGAAATTGACGCTGAAAATATTCCGTTCAGGGACTGGCAGGGCGTCAAGCGGCTCGGGCTGGCCTCCCAGGGCCATCGCCAAGCCCGTGTAGATAGAATTGTCGATCAGGGGCAGAATGATGGTTTCGAGCCGGTATTGCTCCGGGGAAACCTTGATCCGGATGCCGATCGGGTCGAAGAAGGTGCGCCAATACTGGTTGTATTCGGCGAGAAATACCTTGTACTCGTCGGCTTCCTCGCCCGTGACTTTTTCCACAGGGTGCTCGCTGCACGGAACGAGGTCATGGCTGTGGCCATGATGCGAACAAATGCCGGTCGTGCGATCGGCGGACAAGGTGTACCGGCCACCGTCGGGACACACGAGCTCTTCGGTGCCGAATAGTCCCGGGGAGCATTGGGTCTTGGCGAGCGTTTCCAGCGAGTCTGGCAGTCGGCTGGATTCGCTGCGGAACATCAGGCACGCGTGTCCGATCATGCGGAGGTGGTTGTAGCAGAGCACGCGACGGCGTGCAGTGAGCTTCAGACCGGGGCCGACGAGTCTGCGGATGAACGGGTCGGACAAATATAAAAAGCCGTCTTCTTCCTTGGCCTCCCGCGGCATCAGCGTGCGCATGTAGGCAAATTCGCTGCTGTCACCGAGCCGGCGCACCGGCTTGCCGTCGGCCGTTTTCCCCTGAATCGTGGCTAGGACACGTTCGAGGGCGGCGAGCGAATTGGTGCGCACGTGCAGGTTCGCGTCGGGGTACGCCGAGTAGACGTGGATCGTGCGGTCGGCGTTACTCAGGTGCACGTATTCGATACCGTGATACTTGCCGGAGCTACGTTTGACATGGGTGTCGGCCTTCTCGGCCGTCTGCAGGAAGCCATCCATGCGGGCCCGGAAAACGGCTGGCTGCTTGAAGCGGAAGAGCAACGTCAAGTCGCTCCCTTCATTGAAAAAGAGGTCGCTCCCGGTCATCGCAACTTCGTCTACCACCAGATCGTAGAACGGGCGAACGAGCGGGTTCGTTTCCACGACCAACTGCCGCTTGAGCCGGTCGCCAACCTGCTGGCTTTGGGCCTCACCGGTTGTCTGGTGAAACAAGTGCTTGATCCACAGGTCCCCGGAGTCGAGTACGTCGAGCATCTTGGTCAGCGAAGAAAACTCGGCAAAGAAAAAGTCCTCGGGCACTTGACGGGCCAGCCGGCCAACGTCGGGCTCCCTGCCGGCAAGCATCTCCTCCCACGGATGGCTCTTGATGGTCGGCCCTTCCAGACTGGCGACTTCGACGATCTCCTGCCGGCGTTTTTCTTGAGCTTTTTGGGCAGCCTCCGAAGCTTTCCGAGCAGCCCCTAAGTCCTGTTGCTGACGCGGGAACGCATCGGGCATCTGTCGGGTACGCCCCCGCATCGTGTCGAGTTGCAGACTTTCCTGTAAGGCCAGGGCGCCGGTGAAAATACTGAACAAGTCGACCTGATCGCGGCGGCCTGCCCGGCGTGTCCATTCCTCATTGCCTCGGATGGTATCCACTTGCCGGGCAATCTCCTCCACGCGATTCTCCCGTCGGGCGAGCTGCAGGGCGACGTACTGGAGGTAGGCATCTTTGGGATAGAGCCGCAACTGTTGCAGGGACTCATCCAAGGTGAAAACGGCATTCGCTTTCCCCGCGGCAGGATCGTCGCCGCCTGCCGGGAGTGGACTGGCGACGCCAACGATCAGGAGAGCCACCATTAAACGGGTAACAGCCGTGCGGCTTAAAGACTTCATGCTGGTAACTCCCACGAGTAACGTCTTCTTTGATGTGGTTCATAGGCCGATGGTGTGCTGAAGGAGTTTCCTTCATGACGAACACGAGTCGATGCCCCCTTCTATCGTACCGCCGAAGGCTGTACGGCGCCTCCATATCTCCAACAGCGCGTCAGCGAGGGCCAATAATAGCGGACCCAGTATTACTCCCGAGGCTCCAAACAGGGCTAGGCCACCCAGGATCGAAAAGAACACCAAAAGCGTATGGAACCTTAGTCTCTTACCAACCAAGAAAGGATAGAGAAAATTGTCGACTGTTCCAATCGCGATGGCTCCCCAACTGGCCAGAATCAGGGCTCCCTTCCAATCCCCTTGTAGGGCCAGGTAGGCTGCCGTCGGAGCCCAGATAACGAACGTCCCCAACATGGGCACGACTGCCAAAAGTCCCATGACGAGTCCCCAAACAAGCGGTGAAGGCAGTTCCAACCACCAAAAGATGAGGCCCCCCATGCAACCCTGCACGATTGCCACAATCACCGAGCCGTAGATCGTGGCATGAATGGTATCGTCCACGCGCGCCAATACTTCGTCTGCCTCGGTATTCGAGAGTGGCACCAGCGACCGCAATACGCCGATCGCTCGGTGCCGATCGCGGAAAAAAAAGAAGAGAGCCATAAGGGTGATGAATAGTTGCATTAACAGCCACAGGGTCCCGGTCAACACCGTGCCGGCGCCCCGCGTGAGCGCGTCGGCAGCGCGTTGGACTTGCGCGACTCCAGGGGAGGACTGGGAAGGGTCGACTCGCACCTCTTGGATCTTTTCTCCACCCGGCTGGTCGTTCGTGGTCGCCTTCTCTTCACCAGACGTCGACATCCCGAGGCGCGACTCCATCCAAGACACAACAGGCTTAAGTCTTGGGTTCCGCTCAAGAACCGAGCGCCAACGCCCCGAAGTGAACTCGTTCTGAACTTTCTCAGCGAAGTTACCCGTCTCGCGTATTACGCGATGAGTTACGAATATCACCGGCACCACAATCACTAATGCCACGACGACCACCGATAGACCGGCGGCCAGGTTCGAATGAGGAATCCAGCGATTTATCCACCGATGCATAGGATGCGCCATCACGGCTAGCGCCAACGCCCACGCAAGCGGTGGTAGAAAAGGTAGGACTAAGCGATAACACAGGTAAAACACGACAACGGTCGCTACCACAAGCGTCAAGGCTAGGACTCGCTCCCGAGAGAGCCAACCTGCATCGGGCGCCTCTGAGGGACGGTTTGCATTTGCGTAGTTCATATGTTGCTTCTTGGGGAGGTCAGGGTTCGGGATAGGGTTCGGGGTTTGGGGTTTGTGGTTTTAGGGTTTGGGGCCTGCAGATTACTTTCCGCTAAGGCAAGGTAATGGGGCCGCTTCAGACTTTCTCAATGAACGATTGCTGCAACTTTGGCGCCGATCTACGAAGCAATCGCACAACTTTCCGATTTGTCATTCGGTACCAACGCGCAAGGGCAACGCTCTGGAAAAAAGGGGCTTAAATGACCAATGCTTCGAATGGGCCGAATAAAACGTCCAGTCCGACAAGGATCCGCCCAGCGCGAATTCGGGCCGAAGGCCCAGTCGATATTCCAGGGCAAGTTAAGCGGCGTAACCGCGAACGACGCCCTGGGTACCCGAATGGATCCGATCATAGGCCGAACGTCCGCCACATTTAAAGCCCACCGCTCCCCGCTGACGTCATGGAGCGGGGCTCAACGATAGACCGATCCGGTGTTTTGGAATATCGGCTGCAGGTGAAGTCATTGCGTCGAGTTTCTGTGCTCACTTCCATCAACCGTTCCACGAATCTCTGTAACCATTCTTGAAAGTCAGAGAATTTCTTGAAAGTGAGAGAAGTCGTGAGTATCGTCATAAGTGAACGAGTCAATCACATACGTCCCCCCTTAGGTGCATCCGATGGACGTTCGGGCTAGTTCGGGTCGCTGCAAAGTGATAGTTTGGGCCGATCGCGTAATCGCCTAGCCGGGTAAATAAGGCGAGTCGCCCCAAGTCACACTTCAGAAGAAATTGCTTCGGGAAAGAAGCAGTCGAGTGCCGGCCGCGAATGTTTTCCGATTTCCCCCTACGAGAACTTACAGGTAACCTGCCATGTTCAAACAGCTGCGTTCCAATGTGAAAAAATATGCCCAACAGTTTCTGGCGCGGGAACCCCGACTCGCGACCGAGCGTTTTCGCCGGAATCATTTTCGAGGAAATACTGGGCGACTGACTTTTGAATCTCTCGAGCACCGACGAGTATTAACATTACCGGACATCGAGGCGATTGCATTCGCTGCCGACGGATTCGACAACCTTTTCGTCTCGTACAATATCTTCGACGCTCCGTCGCCGCCCTTCCGCGCAGGAATATACCGCTCCGCGGACCTGTTAATTGGCGGCGATACTCTACTCGACACGTTCGATGTGACTAATCCGGCGCAACTTTCCATTGGATTCCACGGGGTGAGTCTACCGATCGGTGCTGGAGCGAATCAGATCGCTTTACCGGGGGCTGGAGCGGCCGAGAGCAATACGGACTATTTTCTCCTGGTGGTGCTTGACGATAACAATCTTGTTGTGGAGCAGAACGAGGACATCTTCAATACTGCTCCGTTTATAGGCGGCTACCATCCGCCTGGAGGAAAACTGTTCGTCCACGGAACTGATGGATCCGACGCGGCGGCCATTTCAACATCGGGTTCCAATCTAGTGCTGTCAGGCAGCGATGTGCCCCCTGGTGGGATTAGCTATGTTGCCACCGATATCGCGGCAATTTGCATTTGGGGCCACGCAGGAGACGATGCTCTCGACGCGTCAGGTATTAGCAAACCGATGGTCGTTTTTGGCGGACCGGGCAACGACACTGTAATCGCTGGCAGTGGTAATGACACCCTTGAGGGTGGCGGCGGGAATGATACTTTAACGGGCGGAGGCGGGAACGACACCTATCGATTCGACACCGATGTTGCTCTTGGAACTGATACTTTGAACGAAGCCGGCGGCGGTGCAGACCTACTGGATTTTGGATTGACCACCACACGCTCGGTTGCCGTCAATCTGGCGAATCCCGCAGCTCAAGTCGTTAATACTGGGCTCACGTTGGTACTGAACTCCGCTACGACTTTCGAAAAAGTGACCGGCGGTGCGCTGGCGGACACGCTGACGGGCAACATACTCGCGAATACGCTGACGGGTGGAGGAGGTAATGATTCACTGACGGGTGGCGCTGGAAATGATTCTCTAATTGGCGGTGCCGGGAACGACACGTATCAGTTCGACACGGATCTCGCCCTGGGAACCGACACCTTAAATGAAACCGGCGGTGGTGTAGACACGCTCAATTTTGGATTGACGACCACGCGCTCGGTGGTTATTAATCTCGCCAATCCCGCGGCCCAGTTAGTCAATGCGGGGCTCACGTTGGCACTCGGATCCGGCTTGGCCCTCGAAAACGTGATCGGCGGGGCGCTGGCGGACACGCTGACCGGTAATACTCGGGCGAATACGCTGGCGGGTGGCAGTGGCAACGATTCACTGACGGGTGGAGGCGGTAACGACTCATTGATTGGCGGTGCCGGGAACGACACGTATCAGTTCGACACGGATCTCAGCCTGGGAACCGATACTTTGAACGAAGCCGGCGGCGGTATAGACACACTGAATTTTGGATTGACCACCACCCGCAGTGTGACGATTAATCTAGGCATTCCGGCGGTACAGGTCGTCAATGCCGGTTTGAGTTTGAGACTCAACTCGGCCATCACCTTCGAGAAGGTGATCGGAGGCAGCCTGGCAGACACAATCACGGGGAATACCCTGGATAACATTCTGCTGGGAGGGCCGGGCAACGATTCGATTCGCGGCGGTGCGGGACGCGATCTGATTGTCGGCGGGCTTGGCGCAGACATCTTGGACGGTGGAGCTGACGACGACCTAATAATCGCGGCGACGACTGCTCACGACGCCATTCCATCGGCACTGCTGACGATTCGCACGGAATGGACATCCGCGACCAAAAATTACCCGACCCGAGTCGCCAATCTGCGTAGCGGAGTCAGCGGCATCAAGCTAAAGGCTTCCGCCCCGGGTGCCACCGTTTTCAATGATGGAGCGAGTATCGATAGTCTGACGGGGAGCACAGGACGAGATTGGTTTTTCGCGGCCCTGGCGGACGGTGTTGTGGACCTGGCTGCCGACGAGTTTCGAGACGAATTGCCGTGAGCCGGGTGGCACTCTACGACGAATCACGCCGCAACAAAGTACTGACGGGCCCGAATCCGCGCGAGTTAGACAAGGTGCTCAAGCGCGACGACTGGAACGACTACACAATCCGCTGCGAAGGACGTCGCATCCAACTCTGGATCAACGGCCATCCTACCGCGGATTACACGGAATCAGACGAAGCGATCGACCAGCGAGGCCTCATCGCACTGCAAATTCACGGCGGCGGCCCATCCCAGGCGTCGCACAAAGATGATCGCATCAAATCCCTGGGAAAATGAATTTGTCGAGAGGCATTGATTCTTGTCCTGTCGATCAACCACCCTGCTCTTTCTGCTCGCTCAACTTGGGAGACTGCCGTAGGGAGAAGCGCTGAACCGCCAACAACACCCTGATTCACCTTGGTCCACGAGCGTCCGTACGCTGGCACAGGTGGCCAACTTGGTCTACGATCGAAGAATGAATCGAGGGAAGCGACTCCATGTGCTCGACATCTACTGACATCGCAATAGCCCTTCAAGCCCGGTCGCGACTTCAACGTCGTCTGCGGGAACACGAAACAGCCGAACAGCGATTGGCCCGGTTTGTCCGACTGCAAAACGCTTCATTCGAGCTGCTGCGCTCCTCTCCGGCCGGCCTCAGGCATTTTCTCCAACGAAACCTACAGTCCCGCCGCGTGAAGGTGATTGATGGAAAATGGCGACCCGTTTCGGCTGATCGACGTGTTGGCGAAGCATAAGGTTCCGTTCGTAATCATTGGTGGCCACGCCGTAACTTATCACGGCTATGTGCGGGCGACGGAAGATACGGACGTCGTCGTTAAGCGGACGCCCGACAGCGATATTGTGCTCTTCGCAGCATTGAGTGAGGTACACGCGCAGTGGATCGGCGACGAGATCGATTCCACAACGGGTGTCGAGCGAACTTTCCCCGTCTCGCTCGCCTATATCCGAGCTTCCCGACTGATGATGCTCATCACCGACTTTGGATTTCTGGACATCTTCGACTACATTCCCGGCCATCCGGACGAAGCCGTTGAACTGCTATTCACTTCCGCAGTCGAATGCCAGGAGCGGCGATTTGCCTCGCTGGGTTGGCTTCGCAAGATGAAACACGCCGCAGGCCGCGCCAAGGATCAGATCGACCTGGAGAACTTGCCGCCAGCATCGTAAACGCCGGACCTGACTTTGACGTTAACTCGAAACGGTCTGCCAAGCGAATACGACCCCGTTGAATTGTTCGATGAATGCGCCACCAAACGCTTTGGCGGGTGTCCAAAATCCGGCAGCCACCTCTCCTGCTACCGTTTTTCTCACAATTTCCAGTGCTGTTTGGGCGGTCAACGAATAGCCCTCGGGTGTTATCAAGGTTGCTTCGGCAATTCGTCCCTCGTTGTCGGTCACGCGTCCCCAGAATTCGGCGCGTCCGCTGGCTTGTTCGCTGTCACTGGGGCCACGGACATATCGCTTGATCCACTTCCGACCAATCCATTGAATCAATGAAGACCTGCTCAACGGCAAAAGCCAGCGCCCGCGACGCAATAAACGAATTTGCTTGGCCGGCATCGCAGTGTAGACCTGAATGTTCGGGATACCCGTGGTGTGGAATGCCGAAGACACGTCCCCCCAAGGGATCGTCATGCCGCGCCGGATGCCACTGGGAAACGGTATCTCCGCCGTCTTCCAAGCGACCGGAACACGAACAATCCGGCCGTCCTTTCGCACACGCCCGCCGTCGCCCAGCCCCGCGAACATCGTCTGCGCCGTTCCGGGACTGATGGGCGAACCAGCGGTGAACGCTAACTCCAACTCGACCGCAGTGGGTAGCGCGGCAGCTAACTGCGCCGCCAGGCAGTCGCTTGGTACGACGTCGAATCCAACCGAGGGCATGATGGAAATCCCAGCGGCCAACGCGCGCTGATGTTGCTGGGCGGCGAATTCAATCACATCCAACTCACCGGTAATGTCCAAATAGTTCACACGCGATTGCAAGCAGGCCTCGATCATGGGCGCCGCAGTCTGCGAGAACGGTCCAGCGCAGAGAAGGAGAGTTGACACGCCGTGGAGCTGCGCTGAGATCTCTCCCACGGACGAGAGGGGAAATATGCGGAACGGACAATCGAGTTCCCGTGCAAGTTCCTCGACCCGCGACGCATCACGCCCTGCCAGGATCGGCCTGCGCCCCATGGCCACGGCTCGGCGTCCAATCAGACGAGCCGTATATCCATTCGCGCCATAGATCATCCACGAATTCAAGTCAGCTGGCATGTTCGCATTGTAACAACACTGGTAGCTATCACGCTCCGCACCTGCCGCAACAGGAGTTACAAGACGCTCGGCAATTCAAAGCCCTTGCGATGCTCGCGACCGAGGTATTGGTTGGCCGA
>JANNPR010000953.1:0-6974 GCA_031400345.1 Planctomycetota bacterium
TCCGTAAATGCCAATAACTGGGTGTTTGGCTTTGAGGCTACCCGCTTCCGGCTGCCAGAATCCGATTCGAACTTAGATCGTGCTAGCAAGCGATGAGTCAAATCGCCCGTTTAGCCGGCGCCAATTAGAGAGCGGGATATGCCTCTCGCGGGTTTTATCGGAAGCAGAAGTCGGCAGACTTTACGTCAAGCGGAAAACCGTCACAGTCATGAGGGTTACGCTTCCGCTCCGGTGAAGAGTCTCACCAGCCTACAAATAGCCGGGTTTTCCTGGCTTAGATGACCGGCACAGTGTGCCAGGGGATGTAGTAGGCACACTCCCGTGTGCCGTAAACGTCAGGGTGGCACCAAGTGCCACCCAGGAAAGTGGCGCACTTTTCTGGCGAGTTCTCTACCAATTCCCTACCAACGCAGATCAACACCGGCGTTGAGTCCCTGCAGCCAGACGTCCGATTCGCGAAACGCAAACTCCGGCCTGAGATGGGTGGTTTGAATCGGGGCTTCTGGAGGGAGCAAATTGGGATTTACGTCGCGATCAATTTGATCTCCGGCTCGAACTACGTTGCTCCAGTAAATAAACGTGTAGCCGACCGTGGCGCGCAAACGCGGTGTTATTTGGCAGCCGAGTGTCAAACCCAGTTCCGGTATCACGGATAACTGATCTCGCTCGTACGTGCCGATATTGGTTCGTTGGGCCAGTAACCCGCCAGTAAAAGGAGTGGTTACACCAGCTTGCGTGATGTCAGTCGAGCCATTAATCGTGACCTGTTGGCGATTGTTCCCGATCGCGACTTTGGAAAGCATTTCGATCGTCCAACAGCACCGGCCGACGTTGCACGCCACCCCTAATTCTCCACCGTTAAATTGGTTGCGAGTATCAAAGCGATCTCGAACAACGAAGGATCCCGGATTGGCCGTTTCCAGCGACGTCAGATCTTCGCGGATCGCCAATGTGTCGTCGAGTTGCATGTAGCGATAGCCCACCAGCCAATCCAGACGCCTCGAGCGAGGGTGAACTTGGCAAGGATCGCACGGATCGACAAAGTCGCAGGAGTTACAACAGGCATTAAATAGCAATCGGGCACCGGCGGATTGAAAATCCGTGATGGCATCAACGGTAATTGTCCCCTGCAAGACAGCGGGAAACGCTACCAGCTGCGCCGTTTCCCGTCCGTTGACCGCATCGTAAAACGGGCGAGCTAATATGGGCGTGCCTGGTGAGGTCTGCTGGAAATGTGCAGTTTCTTCCGAGAGACCCCAATATTCAGCTTCTAGTCCCACAGTGCGGCAACTATTGAGCCACATTCCCGCTCGAATACGCCCTCCAGAGTGAGGATCAAGATCAAGGTGATTGCCGCCGAACAAGACCGTGGTGGGCGCCACGCCCAACACACCTGCGTCAGCACGAGCCGTGCCCGTGGCACTGGTCGACACCAATGCCGGTGTACGCATGCCCTGGCTCCACCATAATAAATACTCGCCACGGATCCAAAACCGTTCAGCACTTCCGCAAGGACCGTGACTGCCATCCCACCAGCCCCATCCGCACAAGGGACTCGAAGGTGAGTCATCCGCAGCGTTAAATAGTTCTGGGACAATGTCTTCGGAGTATTCTTCACTCAGTTCGATCATCTCCCCATCTTCGCCGCCGTCTGGAGTCACGAATCCCGGCGCGATGTTTTCTTCGTCGGAACTGTCAATCGTCTCTTGAAAATTGGCTGAAACGACTTTTGATTCCACCGAGCTCGACGCACGAGGTACTATTCGCCTTGGTTGATTTGTGGCCGTTTTGGTCCGTGTTTCCGTTTTCTTGAGCGGAGGTAGATCTTTGGTATCGAGCGGAATGATCTCTTCGACATCGAAACGATGACTCTGCTGATATGCGTCACCCCGTACGGTAACGTGGTGATTTAAGTACGGAACTACGTCGAAGTCCTCTTTTAGATTCACGTAGTATCGAACGGTACCACGCCGATCCGTAAGCACAAAAGGGGCCGGATTCTCGCGTTTTTTTTGATTCCGCCTAAGATATCCAAGCCGATCGGTGTGCAATGGTTCGTCGACGCCCCTATTACCCAAAACAGGGATGGACTCATCCGGGTCGGATCGATCCTCGGCGATCGTCAGCCCTATACCGGACAGTGCAATAAGTAGCGAAAACAATGACGAGCGCACTGGCGCGACTCCTCAATTTGGACCGTAGAAGAGAGTTGTGTAAGTCGGAATCTCAGCCACCGGGTGAAATTTGGTAACCAGCTGAAGCCCCGAACTACAGAAGAGGCCGGGCTTATAACAGATCATTTGAGTGAACGTCAAGGTCGACAAATTGAGAAGTCGCGGATCCGCCTAGTGGTAGTAATAGTGGGTCCCAGGCGGACGGTCTATCCTGATCGCCGGAGAGGATTCGAGACCGCTACTTCATCGCAGTGTCGAACCGTATCTATCTTCTATGAAAAAACTTAGAACTTTCACAACGTCAGAAGATGACGTCGAAAAGTCATCTTCATTGGTGAAAAATGGACGTTTCCCATCGCTGCCGCTCAGTGGGGTTAGGGACCGTGTGTTCTGAATACGCGATTCAAATGAGTTTCTGAAGGAACTCGCAGGCCCCCGGCGACGTCAACAGTCGGTCGCGAAAATAGGATGCGTTCCGTTCTGCGCGGTTCAGGATTCAGGATTCAGGATTCAGCATTCAGGATTGTCGCCAGCAGCGGACATTTGATTTCGGCCATACGCGATCTGACGGATGAGTCGGGGCTTATCCATGGCTGCCTGACCCCTGACCGTCAGTACTGAATCGCCGGAAATAGCTACTCGCGAGCTGCACTAACTGACTTGTTGAGATGGTTAGTTTAAGTAGATTTATAGCGAATAAATGAGCTGGGACGTTTGTCCGCCGTTTTGTTGCATTGACTTCCCTCGCAACTATAATCGATCAAATCTGCGGAAAGTAGCGATAGTTCTTGGGTTTAGAGCAAGACGGTGGTTGATTTCGCCTGTCCGCAGGCGGGATCGCGCAGTTGGCTCTGCGCTGATTTTGTCTATGTAAATTCATACCGAATGCCTTAGGAATCCCCTTCCTCTAAGGGTAGGTTATGGCGCTTCGTCCAAATTCGTTTGGGAAATTTAAATCACCTAAATACCGCAAACTTCGCCCGAAATGGCGAGTGCGGCGTGATCAACTTCGACGCTTTGACTTAGAGCGGCTGGAAGAACGCGCGCTTATGGCAGTGGCGCCAGAGCTGTTTGCAATTCGACCCGACGAGGGTGCGTTGTTGCGCGATGGCGTGGTCTTAAATACGGCACCGCGAGAGCTCCACCTGCTATTCAAGGGCGGAGCTTCAATTGACCCCGCAACGGTCTCTAATGGTGTAATCATACGCCGGGCGGGTGGGGATGGGAATTTTGATCCTTTGGGATCGGCGATCACGAATGACGTGGTTGTTGCCCCGGGCTTCCTAGGCTTAGGGGACAATGCGAATGAAATTGTATTTCGTCCCGCCGCTTATCTTCCCGATGACGTGTACCGCATAACGGTTTTGGGTGCGGGCCCGAATCCAATTCGGAACACGACAAACGATGCCTTCAATAATGGCCTCAATTTCGAATTGACATTCGATCTTAATTTGGGGCCGCAAGTTGTGGCAGTGGTTCCTCAGCCTATTGTCCGTGCTGCCGGACTCACTCAGAGGTCCGACCAGGTAGTTGTGCATTTTAACGATGATGATTTCGCAACGACCGTTGGAGCTCCGGCAAAAAATCCGCAGTTCTATCAACTGATTAACACGCACGACACCGCGGCTGGTGCGGACGATGAGCGATTGCAGCCTACCACGGTGAACTACGATGTCATGGCCAACACGGCGACGCTAACCTTTGCCGCCCCACTGTCGCATGGCACGTATCAGTTGCGGGTGGGAACATCGGACGAACCAAACGCGCGGCGGGAATCGTCGATTGTCTTAGGAACGCTTGCCAATTCGACGCCGGGTGCCTGGGAGTATTCGGCGGTAAATTTCACCGGTGATGAGAACGGCGCGAATGACGCCGACCTATTCCGAATCGATCTGCAACCCAACGGGGTGTTGAACGTATCGGCCACTCCCGCGGTCGGTCACAACACCGTTCTTCGTTTATTTGACAGGGACGGCGTTCAGATAGCGACTAATAACTCGGGTGGCGCGGGGCAAGCGGACGTATTGACTTTTACGGCGGGTGCCGTGGCACAAACCGTTTATGTGGGCGTGTCGAGTTCCGGAAATTCGGCGTACAGTCCTGTGAGCGGAAATAGCGGAGTTGGTGGAGTTACTACCGGTTCCTATCGCCTGGATGTTGATGTCGCTTCCCAGTCGGCGTATGTGCGATCCTTGGTTGGAACGGCAATCAATAACACGGCCGCGACTCTGGTGGTCGCGGATGCGTCTAGGCTACCGTTGGTATTTCCTTACACGGTCCGGATAGATCAGGAGTTACTGCGCGTTACGGCTGTAGCGGGAAACAACTTGACAGTATCAAGGGGATTCGGCGGCACCACTTCGCAAGCCCACGCTGTCGGGGCTGCCGTCACGTTTGGCGATGACAATACGAGTTTTGGATCGGCTATAGATTTAGCCAAGCTCGGTGCCGCGGGACAATATCTGTCGGGAATCATGGAGCCTCAGACGGCGATACTCTTACCGGCGTATCCCGGGGGTAACGACGAACCAGGGCACCGGAATATTCCCGTCGAGGATCATCTAAACGAGTACGCCGCGCAATTGGGCCAAAACGGCGACACGAATCCAGCGATTCCCACTGTCTCGTACAATTTCCAAGTGAACTACGGGGTGGATGGCCAAAACAATCCGTTGCAAAATGGCATTACCGATAACCAGCGGTTGCGTACCCGTGAAATTCTCGAGCTATACGGACGATATCTGGGTGTTCACTTTCAAGAGATCAACTGCGCCGGCATTACCAATGGCAGCTGCGCCGGTTTGACGATTGCAACGGGCGATATTCGAGCGGTGGATCCAAATCTACCGCCGAGCGGTCCGCGAAGCGTATTCGGGAATGACACGGTTGTTATCAACGATTCATACTCATCACAGTTTGGCAATAGCGAATTCGGCGGGTTCTGGTTCAACGTGGCATTCCGCGAAATTGGCAATGCGCTTGGTTTGGGAAATTCATTCGATTTGCCGTCGATGCAAGGTGCTGGGCTTACAGGCGAAGGCGTGTATCCAGGGGACCATGACATTGTTCACGGCCAGCGCCTCTATCGGCCCGACGGTAATGACATCGATTTATATAAGTTCGAGGTAACTCAGAAGGGTTGGTTCACCGCCGAGACCATTGCCGAGCGATTGCCATCAAGTAGTCCACTGGATTCTGCGTTGCGATTATACGAGGAGTTACGCGACGCCAGCGGCCTCCCAGTACTGGATGCAAATAACAATGTCGTTCGTCGATTGATCGCGGAAAATGACGATTACTTTAGCGACGATTCTCAAATTTCATTGCGATTGGAAGCGGGCGTTTATTATCTAGGCGTCTCGAGTACCGGTAACACCGACTACGAGCCCAATATCCCAGACTCCGGATTCGGCGGAACGACTCAGGGCCCGTACAACCTGAAGTTGGATTTTTTGCCAGACGCGACATCGGCGATGCAGGATTCGACCGGGCAGGCGTTGGACGGGGACGCCGACGGCACGGCTGGGGGCGGATACAACTTTTGGTTCCAGGCTGGTCCAACCATTTTCGTCGACAAGTTGAACGACACGACGGCCGCTGTAGATGGGAACGGTACTTTAGCCAGTCCATTCGACAACATCGCCACCGCCTTAGCCGCCGCGGCCAGCCGTATTGTGCTACCTGCGGCGGGCGGTATCGCGATGCGCGACGGCGACCGTTTCACGATCAGCGATGGTCTTAACGCACCCACGGTTTTCGAATTTGACAATAACAGCGTGTGGGCCGGTGTGCGAGTCCCTTTCAGTTCAAGTGATAGTCCGGCCACACTGGCAAATGCGGTGAGGGACGCAATTAACGGCTCGAGTATTTTCTTATCTGCGACGTCGGCGGGGGGGATTGTTACCGTCAACGGAGCTGCGTTAATCGACCGAAGTGGGTCTGTAGGTTTGATGGAGACGTCCAACCTCGTTCGCGTCATAGGGAATGCTGGTGCCGACAACCTCTTGTCCACACCGGCCGATGCGCGTCCTTATCTGGTCGGATTGGATAATTTCAATTCGCCTTTGAAGGACGGTGGAGAATTCCAGGTACCGCAGGCCACTACCGTGATGCTGGATGCGGGTGTGCTGCTGAAGGTGCAGAAAGCGCATTTCGACGTCGGCACTTCGTCTCAAGGCGTGGGTCGTGGTCACGGCGCTTTGCAGGTACTAGGCACACCGCAAGCCGGTGTGCACTTCCGTTCGTTGCGCGACGACACGGTGGGCGGAAACAGCGATGGTATCGGTCCGGCTCCGCAAGCTGGAGACTGGGGCGGCATCGTTTATCGTGCCGATTCCGATCACGAAGATTCCGGAGTGTTCCTCAGCACTGTCCAATATGCCAACTTGAAACACGGCGGTGGCAAAGTCTTCATCAATGCCGTGGAAGTTGCGATCACGCCGGTCCATTTGGTCGATGCTCGCCCTGCCATCGTACACAACACGATCCATACCAGTTCTTTCGCCGCAATGTCAGCCGATCCGGACAGCTTCGATGACGCACTGGGACGGATCGGACCAGACATCCATGGCAACTTGCTTACCAACAACAGCATCAATGGTCTGTTCATTCGGACGAGCGCGGACGCGGGCTCGCCCATTGATGAGTTAGAGCGTTTTGCACGCTGGAATGATTCCGACATCGTCCACGTCGTCAGCGATAACTTATTGATCAACGGCCATCCCGGTGGTCCGCAAGTGAATAACAATGTCCAACGGCTGGCGGTTACTAATGCGGCGACTGGTGGTACCTTCAACCTCA
>JANNPR010000958.1:0-3253 GCA_031400345.1 Planctomycetota bacterium
GTGTGCACACTGGCCAGCGCATCACTAAAAACTGGGAAAACACCATGAGAACGACTGCATTTGCCTTTGTGTTGTGTTTCCAAATGGCCATTGCCGCGCGGGGCGCGGAGATTGGTTATATCGAGGACTTTGCACTGGCGACTGACCGAACAGTCCCCCTTAAACAACTCATCCCAGGCACAGAAGATTTCTATTACTACAACTGTTTACATCTGCAGAATGTCGAGCAGTTCGACAAGGTCGTCGAACTAACTCAGACGTGGATACAGCGGCACGGCTATACGCCGCGTGTGAAACTAGTTCTCAATCGCCAAGCACTGCTGACATACGAAAAAAACCAGAACAAGTCCTTAGAGTACTTGCGCAAGGAACTTGGTCTGGAGTTCAACCATCAACGCGAGCAACTGGATGAGCCGCCCGATTTGCCGAAGCAGCTCGACGTCGCCGCCATCCGCCGCGAAACGTTGTCCGCTCGGGCGCTTGCCAACCAAGCCAACTTAGACGGCTTTGAAGACTCCGCATTGGATTGGTTAGCGCAAACGAAGCTCAGTCCAAATCATCGCCGGGCATTGCTGAAACGCCTGTCACGACCGGACGTGCCAAACCTCGTCCAACTGCTTCTCGAGGATCGCAACCAAGCGCCCGTCCCGAACTTCGCTGACTATCCGATGCACGGTAGTTTGCTGCTGAGCCAACTCGACGAATTAGCGAAGCAACGACCGGAACTGCGTAATCATGAAGCGTTCGTAAATGTGTATCTGTCCAAGCTGGCCCCGAGTGATGACGTGATCGCCCGTTACCACCCCGCGGAGCAGCGCGCCTATCTGGACCGTCTATGGGCCTTCGTTGAGACGCTGGCACCAGCGCACCATTCGCTCAAAGCACACGTGCTGTATTACCGGCTGTTGTACGACCGAACCCAGGGAGTATTCGACAAGGATCGATTCCTGACATACCTGCGCCTTCCGCGCAACGTTCCCTACGTCAACCGGACACTGCTGGAGCTGGCGCAGAATCGTGGCTACCCTGCCAACCTCCAAGCCGATTTCGCACATTTCACCGGTTTGCCACCGGTGATCAATGACGAGCCACTCGTTCGCAGCTTTCTTCATCAACTGTTCATCGAGGAAACGAGCTACAAAGAATATGAACCATACCTCAGCGATGAGTATCTCAAGAGACAGTTTGCGGAAGCGAAAATCGTCAATGGACTAGGCGACCCGGAGCAATGGTATTCACTGTTGCCGCCGACCGAGTACCAAGCTCTGAAAGATCGAGTTGATTTGGACTTCGCTGCCACGAATAAAACTCGATTCGCGCCCAACGAAGCCGTTACTTTGGAAGCCGACGTGAAGAACGTATCGACGTTGATCGTGAAAGTTTTTGAAATCAATACGCGCAGCTTCTACCGAGAAAAGCTTCAGGAAATCAATACCGATGTCAATCTTGACGGTCTGATTGCCAATCATGAGAAAACGATCAAGTACACGGAGCCTGGCCTGCGACGAGTTCGACGTCGCTTCGACTTCCCCACGCTGAGCCGGCCGGGCGTGTATGTGATTGACTTGATCGGAAATGGCAAGAGTAGCCGGGCTTTGGTACGCAAGGGGCAACTGACCTATCTCGAACACATTGGGCCTGCGGGTCACGACATCTCGGTGCTGGACGAAGCCCGCAATGTCATTCCCGATGGCTCGTTGTGGATGGGAGGGCGTGAATTCCGTGCGGATAAGGATGGTGTAATTCTGATCCCCTTCGGAACTCAAACCAGCGTGCAGCCCTTGGTATTGTGCCGCGGCGAGTTCTGCTCGCTGGCTTCGTTCACCCACCGCTCAGAGTCTTACGAACTGAAAGCCGGCATTTTCGTCGAGCGCGAATCCTTGGTCGCGCGACGGCCGGCCAAAGTCATCATTCGCCCAGTGCTGCAACTAAATGGACAACCGGTTAGTCTCCGACTTCTCGAGGAAGTGAAGCTAGTCATCACTTCCACGGATCTTGATGGCGTCGTAACCACCAAACAGGTAGGCGACTTCCAATTATTTGAGGACCGAGAATCGGAGTACGAATTCACCACTCCGGACCGACTGCAATCGATTCGTTTTGACTTGCAGGCCAAGGTGCAACATCAGAGCATCGGTAAAAAGGTTGAACTACAAGCGGGCGATGTATTGGTTGTGAACGAAACGACTCGCTCGGAACACGTGGAAGACCTGCATCTGGCGAATATCGGTGGCAAGTTCTTCGTCGAATTGCTCGGGCGGACCGGCGAGCCTCGCCCCAATCGAGCGATCCAGTTCACCATCAAACATCGCGACTTCCGGGAACCTGTCATTGTTTCGCTGAAAACTGACGATCTGGGCGTGGTGTCGCTTGGCACGCTCCCAGATATACAGAGCGTTACCGCCACCAGTCCGGATGGCGTCACTCGGAATTGGAGCATCGAACGAAATCGGAATTTCCTTCGTGAGTCGAGTTTGCACGGCTTGGCTGGTGAGACGATCGTCGTGCCGTATTATTCCTCAGACGGTGAGTCGACTCGCGACGAATTGGCCCTGTTTGAGCTTCGCGGAGAGAGTCTCGTTCGAGACCGATTCGATGCCATCGCAGTTCAAGACGGCACACTGCAACTAAAAGGGCTTGAGCCGGGCGATTACCAGCTCGTGCTGAAGAAGACTCCTGCAGGAAGCCAGGCAGTACGAATTCGCGTGACTGCCGGACAAAAAAAACACGGATTCGCGATTGGAGAAATTCGTCGTTTACAAACGGGCCATCAAAAGCCCTTGGCCATCAAGAGTATCACCACAAATAAAGATGCGATCGATATTCAACTGACCAATGCGGACGAGTTTACTCGGGTGCATGTATTTGCCACTCGTTACGTTCCCGGATTTTCCCCAGGTCGATTGGGAGCCATCCCGCTTCCCGATCGCGTTTGGATGCGCGTACCACCACACGAGACGACGTATGTCATTGGCCGAAATATCGGCGACGAGTATCGCTATATCCTGGATCGCAAGTTTGTCCGCAAATTCCCGGGCAACATGCTGGAACGTCCAGCTCTGTTATTGAATCCGTGGCCGGTACGTCAGACTGAAACCGGCGCGCAGGACGCCGCGGGTGGCGAAGCCTTCAAGCCCTCGGCGCCACCCGCACCAGCCATGCAGGAGAAGGCCCCGGCGGCGGAACAGGCGGGTATCGCTCCATTAGGCAGCAGCAATTTGGATTTCTTGGCTGGCACCTCGGCGGTCCTAAC
>JANNPR010000961.1:0-3035 GCA_031400345.1 Planctomycetota bacterium
GGCTCCACTCGAACCGTGAACTGCACGTTCGATAGATCTTTTGCCTGGAATGTTATCTCGCGATCCGGGTCGACCGTTTGCGAATGGACAAGATTTGCTTCCATGGGGAGCATTTTGCACCAAAACTTGATCGCTGCCTGAGTGGCTTGCGGCGGCCAGTCGTGGGCGATAAATCGAAACACGGGCACGGGGCGGTCCAATACAAAGTCAGCATCGAAGAAGTGTCGTGAGACGCCAGCTGCTTCTCCCGATTCCGTGAGCGGCACGATTTCGGCCCAGACTTGGCGCGGACGAGTCGTAAACTCGTTTTCCTCGGTCCGTTGCACTGAAACGAAAAACTCGACTTTGCGCACCGACTTCTTCGGTAACAGAGCCTGCACTTCGTACTCATAGTTTGTGACCGGATCGACGACGAGGCGTTTGTCGCGAACGTCGTCCTCCTGATCGATTTCGATGGGGATATATCGTGAGAAAATCAGCCGGTCGTCTTGGCGTGCGTATTCCAGACGAGCCCATTCGCCTCCCTCCAGAATTAACTTCGAGCGCGGTGGCCGCTGCACTCCGTGAAGCTGAACTTGGAAGTCAGTCGGCTTTCCGCTGAGTCCTTGCACCGGCCAGGTTTTTCCTAGCGAGAGACGATCGTCTGTCGGTGGAGCATCGGCTTTGTTGACCGAGAAATCTGCCAGTTTGAGAGCCTTACGCAAGGCTGCCACGAGCTCCGCGGGGTTCTCGGCGGCGTAGTAGCTACCACCCGTATCGAGAGCAAGTTTCTCTAGATTTTTCACTTCCGCGTTGACTGTGGTGCCGCGACTCTTTAGCCGGTCAACAAGTTTAGGATCTTTATCCAAGCTGGTCCGATCGACTAGAACAATGTCAATTCGAACGTCCCGATTGGCAGTGTTGGCCCGGCGAGCCTCCAATACTTGGCTGGGGGTCGTAATCGTGTAAGACTGCTCATTGACGCCATCCGTGATCACGATGATGTGTCTAGGTTCTTCTGGTTTCGCTGGGAAGAAACTGTCTTCCTCCAAAGAAGTCTTCAGCGCGTAGTACAGCGGAGTAACCCCCCACGGCCGAAGCCTTCCCAAGTCGGCTAAAATATCGTCATGGTGTTTGCCATTTAAAAGCGCGACATCCGCCAGCAATTCCTGATCGGTGTCCGGATCACCGGCTGGTTGCGCTGAATCAATCGAGAATGCTTTAAGATTCTTCTCGCCAGTGTCTCGCCATTGGAACCGGTGCGCATAAGCCCGTAAGCCGACATAGTAGTTGCCGGTGTCGAGCAGGGATTTTAGCGCAGTCTGCAGAGCCTCCTTTTGACGACCAATACGGCCATCCGTTTGCGTGCTGCCGGAACAATCAAAGATGAACATGATGAATCCACGTCGCTTCCCGTCTCCCGTCACGGTGACTTTGGCTTCGTCAATAATGGATCGCTCCACGGCACCAAGCACAATTTCTTTGGGCTTGCGCATTTGGAAGGGTTGCGAATAGAGATGACCGCGAAACAATAGACTGGCAGCCATATCCGGCGATGCACCCTTCATTTGAAGTGTGCTCGCGGGAAGGAAATGTGAGAGGACTTGCTTATCGACGTCATGGACCTGGATGGCACGGCGCCGCCACGCCTGTTTGGTTGCGTCCTTAACTGGAACCACCGCACCATCACTCGCGGCCGTTTGTATAAACGCTGCCGCTTGGCCTTGGGGTAGATCGCTTAAGCCTGCAATCTGCATCTCGTGAAGTTTTTGTTCTTCTTCGCCGGTAACTTTAACATTCTCCGTGTGCACGCTCACACCCTTGATCGCAGTCTGTCGAGCGGCTAGCAGTGCCGTCAAATCGTGCGATTCCTTCAGGTCGTTCTGGTAGAAGCTAAGCGTTCGGGGTTTGTCGGACAGTTTTGAGGCAGCAGCGAGCCATTGTTCGGCGACACGAGCGAAGTAGCTGACATTTTGCCCTGTGGCAGGGCCCCAACAATCGTCGAGCACACGTTTGCATTGCCATAAGCAGAAGTAGTAGTCGTCGACTAATAACAAACGGTGTGCTGGGTCGGCGGCCGGATCGCTCCAAATCCGCACGCCCACCAAGGGTGCGGCTGCTCGAGTCAGCCGATCCGCTTCACTCAGTCCTGCACGTGTGTTACCAGGCGTTTCTGTCGAATCCTCCAACAATTTGTTGGTGATGCGTTCCAGCTCATTGGACGTCTCCAAGACAGTGGAGAGCAACCTGCGCACCTCGCCACCCTGTCTGGCCAGCTTAAGTGCGTTATCGGCCTCCGAGCGATCTGAGTCCGTTTTCGCTTGGCGATCCGCGGGCAATAGACGACTCGACCGGTCGAGAATCCCCAGTACCGGATGTGGAGCAAGATCGGCCAGCCAACGCAACCGGTTGACTTCGCTGGCTTGGTCGTCGGTAATAGGCTGGTCCTCAGCCACGTGGTCAAACTCATCGGCGGTAAACAGGATCCGTAGGTATCGGTCCGTTAGGGACTGTCTATCGGCGGCCGACAATAACGGAGACGGAATTTGTAAGAGGTGCCCGATATCGCGGATGCGTTCGCTATCCGCCCCGCCTTCTTCCTTTTGATACCGAGCGTCGTCTAAAACGCCCGTGCGCAGTGCCCCCACATTCTCGGAGGCTTCTTTGTATTTAGCGAGCAGTCGCTCATCCGGTTGCACTTTCCGCTCGGCGACGGCTTCGTCCAACAATTGACTGAACTCGTGAATCTGACGAATCGAGCTACCGACGCGATGGATCAGCTCATTCCGCTGGTCCTCGATCCTCCCAGCCCTGCGCAGAGCCCAGGCAGCTAAATACGGCATTTCTAGAAAAGTTCGATCCCGTAGGGCGTAAAACGAAGCCACGGTTTCGGCTCGTGAGTTGGCAGCCGCAAAGCCCTCCATGTCCATCGTCACGCTGCTTAGCTTTTCTACTCAGGCGTCGATGATACCATGACGACGGCCTCGCAGACAAGACAAGACACCGGCTACAGCCAGCGGTCATCGACAATTAAATTGATAGGTCCTGGTCCTAAG